>CAYMYD010000047.1:0-13207 GCA_964394535.1 uncultured Propionivibrio sp.
GCGTGTTCGAGCAGATTTCCGAGCTGGCCATCGAATACAAGACCGGCGCACGCAGCCTGCGCGGCATTTTCGAGGAGTTGATGACGCCGATTCTCTACCTTGTACCGGATCACCCCGAAATTTGCCGGATCGAGATCGACTCACTGTTTGAAGACCCGCGCGTGTTGCGGCGGGCCTGAACGGACAGAAATCCGCCGCACCCTGAACGGGCGCGGCGGCAGGGTTTCAGCGATAGACGAGAACCGGAATCTGCGTATGCGTCAGCACCTTCTGCGTTTCGCTGCCGAGCAGCAGGGCGCTGATACCGCGACGCCCGTGCGAGGCCATGTAGATCAGATCACAGCCACTTTCCGTCGCTGCTTCGATGATTGCTTCGTAGGGAATGTCGCTGGTCAGTGTTTTCCGCGCGCAGGGAACCCCGGCTTGCTGGCAGAGATCGTCGATGAAGCTGAGGTTCTGCTGGGCCAGTTCTTCGGCCATCCTGGCGAAATGCTCGGGTGAGGTCGGATCCACCATGACGCCTTCGCCATAATAGGTGTAGGGATATTCCGGCTTGGCATAGAAAGCCGTCACGCGTGCCCCGGTTGCCTTGGCAAAATCAACAGCGGAACGGGCCGCCTCCTGCGAAAGTTCGGAACCATCCGTCGGGACAAAAATGTGTTTGAACATGGCGTTTCCTCCTTGGTCTTGAAATTGTATCTGCTGCACTTTCAATATAGCCTGAAATTTCGGGAAAGGGTAATCGGATAAAACCATCGGATAAAACCCCAGACCTGTCATGACATTCCGGCGGTTTCGAATGATTTCAGGCTGATGGGTTTACAGGTTAAAATTCAAATCCTCCATTCGACCGGTCTTCTTGTCTCGTGATCATTCCGATTGCCCGTTACTTTGTCTGCGAGCCGGAAAACGGCTCGTCGGCGATTGATGCCGGTTTTGTTCCCGCCATGTTGCGCCGTCGTCTGGGGATGTTGGCGAAAATGACCTTGCAGGTGGCACAGGAATGTGCGCATGATGTCCCGGAGGTGCGTTTTGTCTATGCGTCCCGCCACGGCGAACTGAAACGTACGACGATGCTCCTGGAGAGTATTTGCGCCAAGGAAGAGCTGTCGCCGACCCTGTTCGGCCTGTCGGTGCTGAATGCCAGTCCTGGCCTTTTTTCCATGCTGCAAAAGAATCATGCACCGGCGACGGCGATTTCTGCCGGGGTTTCGAGCTTTGCCTGCGGCCTGCTGGAAGCTGCCTTGCAGTTTGCCGAAAAACCGCAGCAGCCGGTGCTGTATGTCTATGCAGATGAGCCACTACCCTCTTGGCATGGCGAACAGGAACTGCCCGGCTGTGAAGCTCATGCCATCGGTTTGCTGCTGCATCCGGCAGCGGAGATCGTCATCACCAGTGATTTTTCTGCCTGGGAAGGGGTTTCCAGTGACGAAGCGCCTTCCCGGGCTTTCCTCCGCTGCCTGTCCGATGGTGAGGCCGTATGGCGTGGCGAAGGTCGCGCCTGGCGGTGGCTAAAACAATGATTTTGTCCAGGATCAACTATGGCTGGCGTTTGCTGGCGACCGGTGGCTGTTTTGCGATCTTCGGTCTGGGTGGGTTGACGCTTTCAGCCCTGGTATTTCCCCTGTTGGCCCTGCATCGGCAGGAAGAGCGCCTGCCACGGACACGTCGGCTGATTCAGCGTGCCTTCGCTTTGTTCCTGAAATTGATGGTTTGCCTGGGCATCATGCGGCTGGAAGTCAGCGGGGCTGAAAAGCTGAAAAACTGCCGCCACATGATCGTGCTGGCCAATCATCCAACCCTGATCGACGTTGTGGCGCTGATTTCACTGATGCCCAATGCCAGTTGCGTCGTCAAGGAAGCACTGTGGAAAAACCGCTTTCTTGGGGGGGTGGTGCGGGCTGCCGGTTACATCAGCAATGCCGGGACGGAGCGGCTGGTCGAGGATTGTGCGGCGGATTTGCGTAGCGGTCGTCCCCTGCTCATTTTCCCTGAAGGAACGCGTACAGTTCCTGGTGTGCCGCTGGATTTTCAGCGTGGTGCGGCGTATATCGTGCTGCGTAGCCGCCTGCCGGTCTTGCCGGTACTGATCGACTGCAACCCGACAACATTGACCAAGCGCGAGAAGTGGTATTACATTCCGCCCCGCCCGTTTCATTTGCGCCTGCAGGTACAGGACCCACTGGATGTCGGGCAATGGGTCGGTGAAGGAGAAACGCAGGCCATTGCTGCCCGCCATCTGACCCAGGCACTTGAAACCTACTTTACCCAGGAATTGGAAAAATGGAAGCATTAAAGCTGGCGCTCAAACAACTGATTATCGAGGCGCTCGATCTGGAAGATACCCGCCCGGAAGATATTGATGACGCCGCCCCATTGTTTGGCGACGAAGGTCTGGGGCTGGATTCGATCGATGCACTGGAGCTTGGAATCGCCTTGCGCAAGAAATTCGGCGTTCGCCTGGAAGCCAACGACAGCGAGAACGCCAGGCATTTCCGTTCGGTCGATAGTCTGGCAAGTCTGGTGCAAAGTTTGTCGTAATCATCAAGCAGAGAGAAGAGTCCATGAGTGACGAGCAAATCCTGGAAAAACTGAAGGAAATCCTTGCCGAAACATTTGAAATCGATCCGGATCGGGTGGTGCCGGAGGCGACGCTGTTCGGCGAGCTTGATCTTGACAGCATCGACGCGGTCGATCTGGCGATCAAGTTGCAGGAGATGACCGGCAAGCGCATCAAGCCGGAAGACTTCAAGTCCGTCCGTACCGTGGGCGATGTCATCAATAATGTGAAACAGTTGCTTGCGGCCTGATGCCGGTTTTTCTGCTGTATCCGCTGCTGATCGGTGTCGGGCTGTATTTCATGCCGCCGCGCTATCTGGCGCTGCTCCTGGCCCTGAGCCTGCTATTGCGTCATGCGCGTTACGCGAAAAGCTTTCTTTCTGGTCTGGCTGGAATTCACTATGCCATCCTGGGGACTCTGCTGGTTTTTTCCGGGGCGATTGTGCTCTCTGACAGCGAAACCCTGTTGCGCTTCTATCCGGCAGTGATCAATGGTGGCATGTTGTTGCTGTTTTCTTCTTCGCTGCTACGGCCTCCGTCGATGATCGAACGTTTTGCCCGAATCACCGAGCCGGATTTGCCGCCGCAAGGCGTGATCTACACCCGGAAAGTGACCTGGCTGTGGTGTGCCTTTTTCATCCTCAACGGCAGTATCGCCGCCTGGAGTGCGCTTTTTGCCAGCCGGGAAGTATGGGCCATCTACAACGGCGGCGTCGCCTATCTGCTGATGGGCGCACTGTTCGCCGGGGAATGGCTGTTCCGTCGTCATGTTCGCTCGTCGCACTAAGGAGACTGTCTTGCCGGACTTCATCGCCCTGCACGAACTGCTTGCCAAAGGACGCCCGGACGGACTGCCCGTCTGCCGGACTGCGACGCAGGTGGTTTGCTGGGGCGAATTTGCCAGACGTGTGACAACACGTCTGGCTTGGTTGAAAGGCCGTCAGGCGTCGCGCTGGTTGTTGAGCGGAGACGATCCGCTGGCTTTTGCGGTCGATCTTCTGGCGCTGTGCCATGCCGGAAAACGGGCAGTGATTCCACCCAATGCCCAGCCGGGAACCCTCACGCGACTGGCAGGCGCATACGATGCGCTGATGCCGGAAATCGGAACGATATTTCCCCATGCACAGATATTGCCTGCTTTTGATCCGCAGCAGGCGGGAATAGATCTCTATACCTCCGGCAGTACCGGCGAACCGAAGCTGGTGCGCAAAACCCTCCTGCAACTGGAAACCGAAGCCGTGGTTCTCGAACAACAATGGGGGGAGCGGCTGGGCGATCTACCCCTGTTGGCGACGGTGCCGCATCAGCATATTTACGGACTGCTGTTCCGCATCGTCTGGCCGCTCTGTTCCGGGCGCGTGTTTGATGCCGTGACCTGCGTTCGTCCTGATGTTCTCGAAGCGCGGTTGAAACAGTTTGGCCGCGCTGCTCTGGCCTCCAGCCCGGCGCATCTCTCCCGTCTGCCGCAACTCATCGCCTTGCCGGCACTCAAAGGCCTTGTCGGGCCGATATTTTCCTCCGGCGGGCCACTGGCGGCAGAAACCGCACGTGATTATTTTTCAGCGCTAGGCGAAGCACCGCTTGAAATCTTTGGCAGCACCGAAACCGGCGGTATTGCCTGGCGCCGCCGTGAAGGATTGCCGGAACAGGAAGACTGGACACCGTTTCCCGGTATCAGCACCCAATGCTCGGCAGAAGGTGCCTTGCTTATCCGCTCGCCTTATCTGGAAAGTGATGATCTCTGGCAGACCGATGACGGAATCGATCTCCTGCCGGATGGCCGTTTCCGTCTGCGTGGGCGGCTTGACCGAGTGGTGAAAATCGAGGAGAAACGACTGTCCCTGCCGGAAATGGAAAGTGCGCTGACCCGTCACCCCTGGGTACGCGCTGCGGCGCTGGTTGTTCTGCCCGGCAAACGGCAAACGCTGGGGGCAGTGGTCGAACTGGCCGAAGATGGCCGACAAGCGCTTGAAACACAAGGACGGCGTGAACTGGGCAGGGTGTTGCGCCAGCATCTCTCCCAGGATTTTGAGGCCGTGTTGCTGCCACGTCGCTGGCGTTTTCCAGAACAGCTTCCGTTCAACGAACGTGGCAAGCTGAGCCAGGCCGCGTTGGCCGAACTGTTTGCCGACCCGCCGGAAACAACACTCTTTCCGCAGGTCAAGGCCGAGGCACGCCTGGAAAACGCGGTGCATGGCGTCGTTCTGACGCTGCACGTTGGAGCTGAAGTGGCGCATTTCTCCGGGCATTTCCCGCAAATGCCCATCCTGCCAGGGATCGTCCAGCTTGACTGGGCTTTGCGCTATGCACGTCAGTATCTGGGTTTGAACGGCCGTTTTGTCGCGGTGGAGAACCTCAAGTTTCTCGGACTGGTGCTGCCGGATACCACGCTGCAACTTTCGCTGCGCTGGCAGGAAAACGAGGGGAGGCTGGAATTTGCCTTCTTCGACACGCAACGCAAATACGCCAGCGGCAGAGTCCTTTTTGCGCTTGATGAATAACTTTTTCCCCTGTCTGCTGATTCCGATCTATAACCATTGGCCCACGATTGGCCGGACGGTTGAACGCCTCTCCGTTCATGGTTTGCCGATTTATATTGTTGATGACGGCAGCGATGAAGCAACACAGGCAGAGCTGGCACGGATTGCCGCAGCCAATCCGCTGGTCGTGCTTTTCCGTCTGGCACAAAACGAAGGCAAGGGTGGGGCGGTGATGCGCGGTTTGTGTGAAGCCCGTGCGGCGGGTTGTACTCATGCCCTGCAAATTGATGCCGACGGCCAGCACGACACCGACGATGTGTCACGCTTTCTGGCCCTGGGCAGGGAAAATCCGCTGGCGCTGGTTTGCGGCAAACCCATTTACGATGCCTCGGTACCCAAAGGCCGTTTGTATGGACGTTACATCACCCATTTTTGGGTGGGTGTTGAAACCCTGAGTTTTCCGGTCAGTGATGCCCTGTGCGGCTTTCGCCTCTACCCGCTGGCGGCAAGCTGTGCGCTGATCGAACGGGTCCGCATTCCGAAGCGCATGGATTTTGATCCGGAAATTCTGGTGCGCCTTGCCTGGCAGGGGGTTCCGCTGATCGACGTGCCAACTCGCGTGACGTACCCGGAAGACGGCCTGTCGCACTTCGACATGTGGCGCGATAACCTGCGTATCAGCCGCATGCACACCCGTCTGTTCTTTGGCATGTTGCTGCGCCTGCCGTTGTTGCTATGGCGAAAATGCTGCCCGTCATCGACGGGACATTGGGCCGGACTCGGCGAACGTGGCAGCGCCTGGGGGCTACGCAGCCTGTTTTCCTGTTACCGCCTGCTGGGGGCGAGGGCGGCACGCTGGCTGCTTTATCCGGTGATCGGCTATTTCTTCCTGAGTGGCCACGCGGCGCGGCGAGCCTCGCAGGCCTGGTTGCGTCGGGTCCATGCCGGGAAAGCGCCGTTGCCGGGATGGCGAGCGAGTTTCCGGCACATGTTTGCTTTTGGACAGGCCGGACTGGACAAACTCGCCGCCTGGACAGGAAAAACCGACGACTGGCAGATCCAATTTTCCGGGCAGGAAGAATTCGGGCGCCTGCAGGCTTCCGGTCGGGGTGCGCTGCTGATTGGCTCGCACCTGGGCAATCTCGAAATGACGCGAGCGCTGGCGCAAAGCGAGGGGCGGGCAAAGGTCAATGCCGTGGTTTATACCGAGCATGCACGGCGCTTCAACGAACTCATGCAGGAGGCCAATGCCGATTTCGGTGTCAATCTCCTGCAGGTAGCCAAACTCGGGCCGGAAACGGCGCTTCTGCTCAAGGAAAAAATTGAACAGGGCGAGCTGGTGGTGATCGTCGGCGACCGGACACCACCGGATGAGGGCAGCAAGCGTGTCAGTCGCATTCCCTTTTTTGGCGAAACGGCACCTTTCGCCCAAGGGCCGTTCATCCTCGCCAGCCTGCTGGATTGCCCGGTCTATCTTTTTTTCTGTTTGCGTGAAGAACAGGCCGGGAAAGTGGTTTATCGCATTTTTTTTGAACCCTTTGCCGAACGCGTCGAATTATCCAGAGCCGAACGGCTGGTACGGCTTGAGGCTTACATGCAGCAATACGCAAAGCGACTCGAACATTACGCCCGGATGGCCCCCGAGCAATGGTTCAATTTTTATGATTTCTGGCGAGACAATGATGGGTGATGCCAAGGGAGTTCGTCCTGTGCACCTAAAAATATTCAGGAGATGTCATCAATGAACAATGTAGATGTCGGAAAAAGCCGCCTCACCATTGAGGACGTATTACTTGTCGCCCAGGGCAAAGCATCGCTGGAACTCTCGAAAAATGCGGATTTCGTGCAACGCATCCGGCGTGGCGCGGATTATCTGGCTCATCTGCTGGCCGATGAAGGGGTCGTCTACGGCGTCAATACCGGTTACGGCGATTCCTGTACTGTAGCCGTTCCGCCGCATCTGGTCGCGGATCTGACCTTGCATCTGACGCGCTATCACGGCTGCGGCCTGGGTGAGGTTCTGGATGAGGAAGCCACGCTGGCAGTGCTGGTCTGTCGTCTCAACTCGCTGGCGCAGGGCTATTCTGGCGTACGTTATGAACTGCTCGAACAACTGGCCGCCCTGATTCGTCTGCGTATCCTGCCGCTGATTCCGCAAGAAGGCTCGGTCGGCGCGAGTGGTGACCTGACGCCGCTTTCCTATGTTGCTGCAGCTCTCATTGGCGAACGGGAAGTCCGCTTTGCCGGGCGCGAGCGGCCTGCAGCCGAAGTACTGGCCGAGCAGGGCTTGATCCCTTTGAAACTCATGCCCAAGGAAGGGCTGGCGATCATGAATGGCACGGCCGTGATGACGGCACTGGCCTGCCTCGCCTGGCAGCGGGCAGAAAGCCTGAGCCGTTTGTGCTGTCGGCTGACGGCCCTGTCATCGATCGCCTTGCGCGGCAATCGTGGTCATTTCGACCCGCGCCTCTTCGCCGCCAAACCACATGCCGGGCAGAACGAGGCTGCGGCCTGGATTTATGCTGATCTGCACCCTGATGCAACGGAAGTGATCCGCTTGCAGGATCGTTACTCGATTCGCTGTGCGCCGCATGTGATCGGTGTGCTTCGCGATGCCCTGAGCTGGATGCGACGCGACATCGAGAACGAACTTAACAGCGCCAACGATAATCCGCTGATCGATGGTGAAGCCGAACTGGTGCTGCATGGTGGCCATTTTTATGGTGGTCACATTGCCTTTGCCATGGATTCGCTCAAGGTGGCGGTGGCCAACCTTGCCGATCTCATGGATCGACAACTCGCTTTGCTGGTCGATACCAAATTCAACCAGGGGCTGCCGCTGAATCTTTCCGGCAGCCAGGGCGAAAGAGCCAGCATCAATCACGGTTTCAAGGCCGTGCAGATTGCCGCATCAGCATGGACAGCAGAAGCTCTCAAGCTGACCTTGCCAGCCAGTATCTTTTCGCGTTCGACCGAGTGCCATAACCAGGACAAGGTGAGCATGGGGACGATTGCTGCCCGCGACTGTCTGCGGGTATTGGAGCTGACAGGACAGGTAGCGGCAGCCCTTTCGATGGCCAGTGTTCAGGGTGTGGTTTTACGGCAGCGGCAGACTGAGGTGAAGGTGATGCCAGCGGTGGAAGCATTCATGGCCAGTGTTGGCGAGCAATTTGCTTTCCTGGACGAAGACCGCCGTCTGGATGGCGAGTTGCGTCACCTTACCGACCTGATCCGCAGAAATGAGCTGCCGGTATGCAAATGAAAACCTCCCCGTTTCAAGCTTCCATCGTCTATTCTTCCGACTTTTCAGTTTTCTGACAAAGCATTCCATGAGAAAGAATTACACCGGTCTCTCGGCCAGTGTCGACCTTGAGGTGCAGTTTCATGATGTCGATGCGATGGAGGTCGTCTGGCACGGGCATTACCTGAAATATCTGGAAGTGGCGCGTGGTGCCCTGTTGCGGCGTTTTGATTACGATTACCCCCAGATGCGGGATTCGGGCTATCTGTGGCCCATTGTCGAATGCCAGTTGAAATATGTGCGCCCAGCCCGTTACGGCCAGAAGCTGAAGGTCACGGCCACGCTGCTGGAATACGAAAACCGCCTGAAAATCGCTTATCTGATCGGGGATGCCAGCAGTGGAGAGCGCCTGCTGAAAGCCTATTCGATACAGGCGGCGGTCGAAGCGAAAAGCGGGGAGCTGCAACTGGTTTCACCCGATATCCTGTTCGAGAAGCTGGAGAAATGCTGTGAAGCGTGAGGTAAAAAGCGTGAGGAAGGAAAAGCATCTCCTTGGGGATGCATTCGTTCTGTTGTTTTGCAGGTGGCTCCGAAAAGTGCTGGTAAAAATCTGCGGGGCTTTCCATTACCCTGGGTTTTATTCCTTGCGCTTCGTGCCTTTCTTCCTGCTGTGCCTGTTCATTGTGCCTGCACAGGCAGCTGACGATCTGGCCGCACAGATCGCGGCGCGGATCGAACAGCATCCCGTACTGCGTGCCAGTTTTGAGCAGGAGAAACAGATGGCCGCCCTGAAACGGCCACTGCTCACTGCGGGCAAACTGACCCTTTCCCGCCAGCATGGGGTGCTCTGGCAGATTGAACGTCCCTATCGCATGAGCTACGTGCTGGCCGAAACCAGGATCGTCGAAATCGATGCGGCGGGGCAACGACGCGAACGTGGCGGCAAGGAGGTACCGGGCCTTGCTCAGGTCGGACGGGTTTTCCGGGCGATGCTGGGCGGCAAGCTGGATGTACTGCGCGAGACATTTGAAGTCACGGTCAGTGGCGACCTGCAAAAATGGCAGGTCAAACTCAAGCCCCGTCAGGCTGCCGTTGCACAGTACCTGTCGGCGATGGAACTGTCCGGCAGCGAGTTTGTCGAGGGGGTTACGTTGATCGAGGCTGGTGGCGATACCACGCAAATCCGTTTCCGCAACAGCAGTGGTGCCCAGGCCTTGAAGGATGATGAAAGGCAAGTGTTTGGTGCAAATGCGGGAAGTTAAAGGAATGCGTCTGCGTGCCGGTTTGTGGCTGCTGCTGTTCCTCGTAATGCTGGGGGTGGCGGCGCGACAATTTTCCGGTACCTTGCCTCTGCAAACCAATCTGCTGGCCCTGCTGCCGGAGACCGAGCGCAACCCGGTAGCGGAAGTTGCCATCTCGCGTCTTGCCGACGCGCTGGGTAACCGTGCCGTTTTTCTCGTCAGTGCCGGCAAGGCCGAAAGTAGCGCCTCCGCCGCGCGCGAGTTTGCGGGAAAACTGCGTGAGACTCCAGTTTTTCGTCATGTGCTCGCTGATTTGCCGCCAATCGATCCCCGGCAACTCACGGATTTCTATCGTCCCTGGCGCTTTAACCTGCTCTCCGATGCCGATGCCGGAAGCCTCGCTGCTGAGCATTTTGACGCCGGGGGAAGGCTGGCAACGCGGCTGCATTCTCCTTTCCGCTTCGGGCCGGCCCTGTCGCTGGCAGATGATCCCTTTGGTTTTGCCGAGTCTTGGCTTTCCGGCCTGCCGCTGAAAAACTTTCGTCTGGAAATGGAGGATGGCCTGCTGGTGGCTCGGGAAGGAGAGAAAACCTGGGTGCTGGTCAGCGGTGAATTATCGGCTTCGGCCTACGACAACCGGCTTCAGGAACACCTGCTCCCTGTCGTCAGTGCGGCAGAAAAATCCCTGCGCGAACGGTACGGCGAACTCGAGGTGCTGCGTACCGGCGCCGTGTTTTATGCCGCTGAAGCACGCGAGAGTGCGACGCGCGAGGTCGACTTCATCGGTACCGGTTCGCTCGTCGGCATGCTGCTGCTGCTCTATCTTGTCTTCCGTTCGCCCCGACCACTGTTTCTGGGCCTGCTGGCGGTTGGCTTCGGCATCCTGTCTGCCGTGGTGGTGACGCTTTCCGTCTTTGGCGAACTGCACCTCATTACCCTGGTTTTTGGTGCCAGCCTCACCGGCGAAGCCATCGACTATGCCATTCAATATTTTGCTGCGCATCTTGGTGCGGGAGCAGATTGGCAACCGATGTCCGGCCTGCGGCGGATCGCTCCCGGTCTTCTGGTAGCGCTGGCGACCAGTCTCATGGGCTATGGCGCACTGATGCTGGCGCCTTTCCCGGCACTTTCTCAAATCGCCCTTTTTGCCCTGACTGGCCTGATCGGTGCCTGCCTTTCCGTTTTCCTGCTGCTGCCCTGGCTTTTGCAACGACCGGGGCGGCGCGATCCGGAGCAGGCCGTTGCCTTTGCGCAAAACTTTCTCAACTGGTGGCAGCAGCACGGCCAGCGCAAAGCCTGCCTGCTGCTGGCCGCTGTGCTGGTGGCCATTGCCTTGCCGGGGATTTTGCAACTCACCGGTGACGACGATGTGCACCTTTTGGTCACCCGTCCTCCGGCACTGATTGCCCAGGAGGAAAAAATCCGTGCACTGAGCGGTTTTTCCGGTAGCAGCCAGTTCTTTTTAATCGAAGGTGCGGATGCCCAGGCGGTTCTTCGTCACGAGGAAGCTTTGGCCACCCGATTGGAAAAGTCGGTTGAGCAAAGCGTGATCAGCGGCTTTACCGGTGTTTCTGCCTTTGTTCCCTCCGCTGCCCGGCAAACGCGTAATTACGGGCTTTTACAGACGCAGCTTTTCCGTGCTGACAGGGAGTTGTCGGTGCAGCTTTCCGAAGCCGGACTGCGTGATGAAGTGGCGCTACAGCTTCAACAGGATTTTCAGGTTGCGCAAGGCAAAACTTTCAGTATTGACGATTGGCTCAAGCAGCCGTTTTCCGCCCCGTACCGGATTTTCTGGATGGGCGAACAAGCCTCGGGGGGATTTGCCAGCATCGTGCAACCGCAAGGCTTGCGTGATGTGGCGGCACTGCGCCCGCTTGCCGAGGGACTCTCCGGTGTAACTTTTGTTGATAAGGCGGGCAGTGTTTCACAGCGTTTTGGTGAATACCGCCAGTTTGGTGCCCAATGGCTGCCACTGGCCTTCCTGCTGGTTTATGGCGTACTCTGCCTGCGCTATGGTCTGCGTCAGGCGGGCTGGATGCTGCTGCCGACCCTGCTGGCGATGATGCTTTCGCTCTCGGCATTTGGGTATCTGGGCATTCCGCTGACACTTTTTAACCTGATGGCCCTGATGCTGGTGCTGGGCGTTGGGGTCAATTATTCGGTGTTTCTGCGCGAAGGTGGTGTGCATGCCGCGGCAACGCTGGCTGGTGTGGTGCTTTCTGCCGGAACGACCCTGCTTTCCTTCGGGCTCCTGGCCTTTTCCAGCTTGCCCGCACTTTCCGGCTTTGGTCTGACCTTGCTGCTCGGCATCGGCTGTGCCTCATTGCTGGCCCCGATGGTGCTGGTTTTTACGAAAGGGCAGGGCAAGTGATGTCGAAATACCTTTTTTCTGCGCTGATCGCCACGCTCCTCTGCGCCTGCTCCCCTGAGCAGCAGGAATGCGTCAGCCTGCCCGGTGCCGTCTCTGCCAGCTATTGCCTGCAACCGACACAGGCCGTTGCCCCCTTTTCCGTGCAGCAGTTCGTCGAATTACAGTTTGCTGGCAAGAAGGATGCGCTGGTGGTTGATCTGGACGTTGATGCAGCGCGCATGCAGTTTGTCGCCTTGACACCGTTCGGGCAAAAGCTCATTCATGTCGATTACGACAACCGGCAGGTCAACGCTTATTTGTTGCCGCACCAGAAGCTTCCACCAGCCTTGCTGCTTTCCCTGCTGCAACTCGCCTCCTGGCCTGCCGACAGTGTGCGCGTCGGGTTGGAGGTCTCGCTGCGCTTGGAGGAAAGTGGGGAGGGCAGGCGTATCCTGCACGGGGACGATGTGTTGGTCGAGGTGACTTATCATTCCAGGGAAGCGCTTTCCATCACCTTGCCTGCGCCCGGGTTGGAAATCACGATCAGAACGCTGGAAGGCCAGTAACAGTAAAAAAGCTTGTCACAACAGGATTCAGGTAAATGAAAAGCAGCTTCTTTCTGCCCGATCTGGGCCTTATCAACGCGCTGGGCAGCGGTATCGAAGTGGTATCCAGAAAGCTCTTTGCAGGCGATACCAGCGGCTTGCGGCTTGAGGACGGGTGGTTGCCGGACAGCCCGGCCATGCTTGGGCGGGTAGTTGATGATTTGCCGGAGATTCCGCCGTACCTGAAGCAGCATGATTGTCGCAACAACCGCCTGCTGCTGGCGGCCGTGCAGCAGATTGAAAGTCAGGTGACGGCGCTGATCAAACGCTTTGGCCGTGAACGGATCGGCATCGTACTGGGTAGCAGTACCTCCGGTATTGCCGAAGGGGGAGAAGCGCTGGCATATTTTCGCGAGCATGGCTGTCTGCCGGATGGCTATCGCTACGTCCAACAGGAACCCGGCGGCGCGGCAAAATTTCTCTCTGACTATCTGGCGCTCTGCGGCCTGGCCTGGGTGGTTTCCACGGCCTGCACTTCCAGCGCAAAAGCCTTTGTTTCGGCGCGTGGTCTGTTGCGGCAGGGTTTATGTGATGCCGTGCTGGTCGGTGGTGTCGATTCTCTGTGCAAGCTCACGATCAACGGCTTTGCCGCGCTCGAATCGCTCTCGCCGGAAATCTGCAATCCCTTGAGCGTTAATCGACGGGGAATCAACATCGGCGAAGGCGCGGCATTGTTCATCATGATGCGTGCCGAAGATGGCGTAAATGATTCGCCGGAGTTGCTCGGTGCC
>CAYMYD010000048.1:0-4227 GCA_964394535.1 uncultured Propionivibrio sp.
TCACCGCCGTTATGCGGCATCGATTCGATCAGTTCGCCATAGCACAGCGCTCCAAGCACCGCCAGGATGCCGCCGAGCAACCAGATCCCCAGCAGCGCTTCCGGTGTCTTGACCAGCGAAACGATGATTCCCGACGTGGTGAGGATGCCGGAACCAAGCATGCTGGCGATGACCAGAAAGGTCGCTGAAACGATGCCGAGTTTTTTTTCCATCTTTTATGTAAGCGAACGTCGCCTGTTCCGGGGATTGCCGCACTTGCTGGAATGCAGCGCGGCAGCATCATAGCATTTCGGCATGCCTAACCGGCAATTCGGCAGACCGTCGGTCGCGGCTTCGCCGAAGGTTTGCGTAAACCCCACAGGGAATTCACCATCCGGTGGCAAGTCGTCACTGTTTTACTCTGGGCCTCTGTAGGCGGTGTTGCGTTTTTCCTTGTGCCTGGGCTTGTTTAAAACATATCCATTGCATGCGCAAAAGAGCTTGTGTATGGTTCATTCTGTCGTTTCGCTTGTCTGTTCAGCGATATTTCAACATCCCGGGAGCCAAAATGCCTGTCATCGATTTAGTGAAATGGAATGGGAATCCGAATATTCTTGCCTGGAAGTTCCCGTCGACGGAGGAGTTATCGACCTGGACCCAGTTGATCGTCAATGAAACGCAGGAGGCCTACCTCGTCAAGGGCGGGGTTTATGAGGGGCCGTTCGGTGCCGGGCGGCATACGCTCTCGACCGAAAACCTGCCCGTGCTGCGCACGCTGATCGGCATCCCTTTTGGCGGAAAGTCGCCGTTTACTGCCGAGGTCTGGTACGTCAACCGTGCCACCAATCTGGAAGTCCGCTGGGGAACCCCCGATCCGATCCAGTTGCAGGACCCGAAGTTCCAGATCATGGTGCCGGTTCGCGCTTTCGGTCAGTACGGGATCAAGGTTGTCGATTCCAAGAAATTCCTGTTGAAGCTGGTCGGCACCCTGCCAGCCTTTGATGTGACCACGCTGTCCGATTATTTCAAGGGCGTGTTCACCACCAAGATCAAGACCCATATCGCCAAGGCGATCATCCAGAACGGGCAGTCGGTACTCGAAATCTCCACCCAGCTCGAAACCCTGTCGGATCTTCTGAAAGAGTCGCTGAAGTCCGAGATGGAGGAATACGGCGTCGGACTGGCGCAGTTCAATATCCATTCGATCAACGTTCCCGAGGACGATCCTGCCGTCATCACCCTCAAGGCGGCACTGGCCCGGCGCACCGAGATGAACCTGCTGGGTACCAACTACCAGCAGCAACGGACTTTCGACGTGCTGGAAACCGCCGCCGGCAACGAAGGCAGCGCCGGGAATGTCATGGGCGCCGGACTCGGCATGGGCATGGGCATGGGCATGGGCGTACCGATGGGCGGCGCGTTTTCGCAGCTGATGCCACAGATGCAGACCGGCCAGGGGCTGGGCGCTGCCGGGCAGGTCGTCTGCCCGCGCTGTCACACTCCCAATAACAATGGCATGAAGTTTTGCGGTAGCTGCGGGGAGTCGCTTGCTCCGCCTCAAGGCCATGGCGGCACACCCGGCGACAACACGCCGCCGCTGACCTGCGACAAGTGCAACGCCATCATTCCCAAGGGGGCGAAGTTCTGTCCGAGTTGTGCCGATCCGACCAATCTCTGCCCGTCGTGCGGTGCGGATAACCCGGCAGGAACACGGCAATGCCGCCGTTGCGGCAAGGATTACCCGGCCAAATGTCCGAACTGCCAGGCCAGCATGCCCGCTGGTGCCAAGTTCTGCACCGAGTGCGGCGCAAAAACCACACCGTCCTGCAAGAAATGCAATAACGAGCTGATGCCAGGGGCGAAGTTCTGTCCTTCCTGCGGAGAACCCCAGTAAGCTCGTCGCCAACGGAAAGGAGTCCGCGCATGCCGACTTTGAGCCTGTTCAATTGGGCCGCCCTGGTTGCCGCCATCACGGTAATGGGCATGGCCTTCATTCTGGTCCCCGAAGCCGCCTGGACCATCCCGGTGTTTCTCTCGATCGGCCTGTTCGTTCTGGCGGTGGCTTTTCTGTTTTACGCCACATCGCTGATTGCCAGCAAGCGTAGCGCCGGAGATGCCGGACAACTCGCCTCGATCAGCCTGGTTGGTGTGCTGACAGCGGGACTGCTGTTGCTGACCGCCGCTGCCAGCGCGCTGGCCCTGTTCGGTTTTGGCAAGACGGCAATGGCGCTCGACCTATTGACCGTCGGTGGTTTTGTCATCTGCCTCCTGCTCCTGCAGGCAGCCCGAAACGTGCTGGGCAACGCGGCAGATCGCGAAAGCAGCCGGCATCAGCGCTGGCTGGGCGAGGTTCAGGTTCTGCGTGGAATGAGCACAGATCGCGGCGAAGGCGAACTGCTCGAAAAACTCGTCGACAAACTGCGCCATGCCGCCAGCGACCTGCCTGGCGGTAGCCCGCAAGACGCCGAAATCGACGCGCTCCTGGCAAAAATGTCGGACTTGCTCGGGGCAGGCGGCGAGAGTCTGGCCGAAGCCGTCAGGCAGACGGAGCTGCTTTTGCTCAAGCGGGATGTGTTTCTGCGCGCCGGGCGCAGCAAATAAGAAATGTACCTCGAGGTCAGCCTTATCTGTTTTCACGGTTTTCCGGTCAGGAGAAAATAATGTCTGAAAAGTGCAAAACCTGCGGTGCCGGGATCGAGTACTCGGCCACCAGCCATTCGCTCAAGTGCCCCTATTGCGGGGCGGTCAATGAAATCAGGAAGCCGGAAGAACAGGTGCCGACACAGGTGGAGTTGATCATCCCGCTGGCTGTCAAACAGGAGGTGCTGGACGCTCAGGTTTACCGCTTCATGGCCAGCGACAGTTACGCGCCGGACGACCTGATCGACGCCTCGACCTTTACCAAGCGCGATTGTTTCTACGTCCCGGCCTATCTTTTTTCGATCGACTATGAAGCGAATTGGAGCGCTTCCTTTGGTTACGACCGCCAGGAGCCCTATACCGCCTACCGCACGGTCAAGGAAGGGAATGAGAGCCGCCAGGAAGCCTATACCGAATATCGCACCGTCACCGACTGGCGTCCGGCCAGCGGCACGGAGGGCGGAAACTTCCAGGTCGCTGCCTATGCCGGCAAGTCACTGCGCGATTCGGCGCTGGCCCCTTGGGAAATCGTTTCCGAAGCGGCCGCCAGTGCCACGCCGACGGCTTTCAATCCGGCCTTCATGACCGGCATCCAGGCCGAGAGTTTCTCGACGGCCGAAGCCAAGGCCTACGCCGACAGCAAGGGGGCAATCGACGCGAACATCGACCAGAACGTCAGAAATAATGCCCAGGGCGACCAGCAGCGGGACTGGCACTGGAACACCAGTCGCCTGGACTACTCGGCAAATACGCTTTACGTCCCGCTTTGCCACGCCGTCTTCGACTATCAGGGCAAGGAATACCACTATTGGGCCGACGGCATGAGCGGCACCTCGTTCCGGGCCGACAAGCTGCCGGAGGACACCGGGCGCAAGAAATCGGTCAACCAGAGCTTCGTCCCGCTGGTCGCCGCCTGTGTGGGTTTGGCGCTGGCCTCCTTCATCTGGCACTTCTCCGCGCTGGGCCTCGCCTCGGTGGCCGTTTTTGCGGTGTACGGCTTCATGCGCCAGAGTGCCATCGTCGGCTACTCGAAAACGCTTCGCGATGCCTCAGTGGTGCAGATGCAGGCCTCGTCCATGTCGGCGGCCAACCTGAGCGAGGCGGAGCAGGCGCGGATCTCCCGGGCCTACCAGCGCCCGGTCAAGCCTTTCCTGGCACAAACCGGCAATGACGCGCTGATGATTCCCCTGCTCTCCATCGCCGCGTTCGTCGCCGCCCTGCTGCCGTCCTGCCTGAAGTAGAGAGGGCTTATCGCCACGGGCGGTTATACGCGCCCAGCGTGACCTGCGAGCCTTCGGCGACCTTGCCGAGTTCGGCCAGCCAGGCGGGTTTGACCTGGAAGTGGTCGATGTCTCTGGCCAACTCGTCGAGCGCGGCGCGCAGGACGCGCGTCACCTGCGCGACGTAGGCCGGGCTGCGCTGACGCCCTTCGACCTTGAGCGCCGAAACGCCGATTCTGGCGATATCCGGCAGGATTTCGAGGACGTTCAGGCTGGTCGGTTCCTCGATGGCATAATAGGTTTCCCCCTCGACCTCGAAACGCCCCTTGCACAGGGTCGGATAACCGGCTGGTTCCTGGTCGGAATAGCTGTCGATCAGGATGCCGTT
>CAYMYD010000048.1:4327-5924 GCA_964394535.1 uncultured Propionivibrio sp.
ATGCCGAATTCGCGCTGGGCGAAATTGACCGCCTCGTAGCTGGTCGCCGACCCCTGCACCGAAAGGTGCAGGCGCAGCTCAGGATGGCGGCGGCTGGCGTAGTCGAGCAGGCCGACATCGGCCAGAATCGCCGCATCGACACCGAGTTCCGCCGCCCCATCGACGGCCTTGTGCCAGTCGGCCTCACGTCCCGGCTGCGGGAAGGTATTGATCGCCATCAGGACTTTCTTGCCGCGCTGATGCGCATAGCGGATACCTTCGACGAGCGACTTCTGGTCAAAGTTGAGCCCGGCGAAGTTGCGTGCGTTGGTATCGTTCTTGTAGCCGAAATAAACCGTATCGGCACCATTATCGACAGCGGCTTTCAGGGCGGGCAGGCTACCGGCGGGGCAAACAAGTTCGAGCATGGCGTTGAAATTCAGTGGTTAGTGGTTAAGTGCGTGGACACGAATGGGCGATCGGTGTTCCACCTCTCATCCAGGGATGATCAAAACACCCTTGGCTTGCGCTGTACATTGGCGAACAGTCGGTCGTACAGCCCGTTGGGTAGAAGGCGCAGGACTTTGGCGACGATCCCCATCTGCCAGGGAATCACCACGTAGCTGCTGCCTTGGTCAATGGCCCGGGCAAAACGGCGGGCGGCTTCCTTGACCGGCAGCAGGAAGGGCATCGGGTAGGGGTTGATCGCCGTCATCGGCGTTTCAATGTAGCCGGGGGCGATGGTCACCACCTTGACGCCACTTTCGCGCAATTCCACACGCAGGCTTTCGAGATAGCTGATCGTTGCCGCCTTCGACGCGCTGTAGGCTTCGGCCCCCGGCAGGCCGCGAATCCCGGCCACCGAGGCAATGCCGACCAGACGGCAGGCCTTGCCCTGCCGAGCCGCCTGCTGCATCCCGGCGATGAAGGGCATGAAGGTGGCAATCATGCCGAACACGTTGGTTTCAAAAATGCGCCGGATCACTTCAAAATCTTCGTGGTGTTCGCTCAGCGTCCCGAACGAGACGCCCGCGTTGGCAATGACAATATCGGGAACGCCATGCCGCGCGATGAAATCTTCTGCTGCGGCCTGGACCGCTTCGCGCCGGGTCACATCCAGCGCATAGCAGGCGACTGCCGCCGCGCCGGCCTGTTTCAGGGTATCGGCCTGCGCATCCAGCAACTCGCCGCGCCGCGCCACCAGTCCCAGTACCGCGCCCTGTGCGGCGTAATGCCCGGCCAGCGCATGACCTATACCCGATGAAGCACCGGTGATGAAGACTTTTTGCGCAGACGACAAGCTCACACGCTACTTCTTCGCCGTTTTGCGTTCGGCGCGGCGCTTCTCGATGATTTTCTCAGTCAGCACCAACATCTCCGCATGGGTTTTGGCGTTCTTGCCAAGCACCAGATAGTGACCATCGACGACCAGGGTCGGTACACCGGAAAGTTTTGCCGCCTGCACCAGTTGATCGCCGCGTTTGGCTTTGCTGGCGACGCTGAAAGCGTTGAAAGCATCGTGGAACTTCTTTTCATCAACGCCTTGGGCGGCAACCCATTCCTTGATGCTCTTCTCGTCGATCAGGCGCAGCCCCTTGTCGTGCAAAGCCTCGAAGAC
>CAYMYD010000048.1:6024-8518 GCA_964394535.1 uncultured Propionivibrio sp.
TGATCACCGAGTAATCCTGCCCGACAACCAGCGCGGTCTGCGCCGCAAGAAACGGGGAAAACAGCACCAGTGCCAGGGCGGCCAGCCAGCCACAGAAAATTCGTTTCATGGTTCCTTCCTTGATCATTTGACAACATTCGCCTCGATACCTTGCCCGGCAAGAACGGCGCGCATATTGCTCACTTCGTCCATCTTGCGGAACGGGCCAAGGCGAACGCGATACCACACCTTGTCGTGCAACATCACCTGCTGGACTGACGCCTCCACCCCCATCATCGCCAGACGCGCCTTCTGGCCGTCGGCATCACCCGCATTCTGGAACGAGCCGGTCTGCAAATACAGGGCTTCGGCAAGCGTCGCCTCCTTTTCGTTCCCGGATTTTGTTTCCGTTGGCTTCTCTGCCGTTTTGGCCTCTTCGGCGGTACCCGGCAGAATCTTGTAGAAATCGAAGCGCGGTTTGTCATCGGCGGCTTGCGGAATCGGGTCGCCCGGTTTGCCGGGCAGGGCCATCGGTGCTGGCGCCGTGCCGGCCGGGGTCGCCGGCGCGTTGACCGTTGCCTGATACTTGCTGGAAAGCGGTGCCGGGGTCTTGAACACGTACCAGACCACACCGGCCGCAGCCAGCACACCAATGACCAGACCAACGAACAGGCCGATCAGCGTATTACCGAACGACCTGCGCCTGGGCGCCTGCTTTCTGTGAGTATTCACTCTCATGGAAACCCCTACATCGACTGCGGACAACTGACGCCAAGGATCGCCAGTCCGTTACGGATGACCTGGCGCACGGCCACCGCCAGGGCGACACGCGCATCCTTCAGCGCGACATCGTCGACCAGCATCCGCTCGGCATTGTAGTAGCTGTGGAAGGCAGCAGACAAATCCTTGAGGTAAAAGGCGATCATGTGCGGCGCGAGATCGGCGGCGGCGGCTTCGACCTGTTCCGGGAACTCGCCCAGCTTGGCTGCCAGCGCCAGTTCGTAGGCATTGTCGAGCCGTGCGAGATCCGCCTTGCCCAAGTCGCTCTCATCACCATTCCACTGCGCCAGCACCGAGCAGACGCGGGCATGGGCGTACTGGATGTAATAGACGGGATTCTCGTTGGTCTGGCTCTTGGCCAGATCGAGATCGAAATCAAGGTGCTGGTCGGATTTTCTCAGCACGTAGAAGAAGCGGCAGGCGTCGTTACCCACTTCCTCGCGCAGGGTGCGCAGGGTGACGAACTCGCCGGAACGCGTCGACATCGGCGCTTTCTGGCCGTTACGGTAAAGCACGGCAAACTGCACCAGCGCTACATCGAGCACGTCGGGATCGAGTCCCAGTGCCGCCAGCGAGCCCTTGACGCGCGGAATATAGCCGTGGTGGTCAGCGCCCCAGATATTGATGATGCGCGTGAAACCGCGCTCGAACTTGTTCAGATGGTAGGCGATATCCGAAGCGAAATAGGTATATAGCCCGTTGTCGCGCTGCACGACGCGATCTTTCTCGTCACCAAAGGTCGTCGAGCGGAACCAGCGTGCGCCGTTCTGTTCATAAATATGCCCGGCCTTTTCCAGCAGCTCGACGCAGCGGGCGACCAGGCCGGTATCGAACAGCGACTTCTCCGAAAACCACACGTCGTAATTCACGCCGAATTCTTCGAGGTCGCTGCGGCAGTCGGCCAGTTGCTCGGTCAGCACGTGGGCATGCACGTAGTCCCAGTCCTTGCCGAGCAGGCGCTTGCCGCTGGCGATCAGGGCGTCCAGGTGCGCTTCGCGCTGCGCCTTGGCTTCATCGTCGGCGCGCGCAGCATCCGGCAGGCCGGGTGTGCCTTGCAGCACGGTCGCCGCCGGACGAACAAACTTGTTGCCGTGCGCCGTCTGCATGGCTGCGGCCATGTCGCGCACGTATTCGCCCTGGTAGGCATTGGGCGGGAAGGGGATATTCTCGCCGCAGCGTTCGAGATAGCGCAGCCAGCCGGAGAGGGCCAGGATGTCCATCTGCCGCCCGGCGTCGTTGACGTAGTATTCGCGCGTCACGTCCCAGCCGGCAAAGGCCAGCAGGCTGGAGAGGCTGGCGCCGTAAGCCGCGCCGCGCCCATGACCGACGTGCAATGGCCCGGTCGGGTTGGCCGAAACGAATTCGATCTGCAATTTGCGTTTGCCGCCCTGCGTCGAACGGCCGAAGTTTTCACCCTGTTCGAGAATCCGCCGCACCACATCGAGCTTGGCCGCTGGCAGCAGATGAAAATTGATGAACCCGGCACCGGCGATTTCAGTCCGCGCAACAAAAGGCGACGGCGGAATTTCGCCGAGCAGGAGTTGCGCGATTTCACGCGGGTTGCGCTTCAGCGCACGCGCCAGCTGCATCGCCAGATTGCAGGCAAAGTCGCCGTGCGCGGCCTGCTTCGGACGCTCGATCAGGATTGGCGTATCCGCCTGGTCGGGGGCAAGGCTGAGCAATGCGGCGCGCATCAGGCCGGAAAGATGGGTCTTGATGTCTTCAGTCATCGGGG
>CAYMYD010000048.1:8618-12709 GCA_964394535.1 uncultured Propionivibrio sp.
CAGGCCCGACACACCGGCGCAGACCGTTTCCAGCTCCTGTAACAGCGGTTCCAGACTGGCGGAAACGTCATCTGCCGGGTTTTCTGCGCGACAGACCTCTTCCAGGCGGGCGGCATAACTGCTCAGGGAGGCTGCGCCAATCGTCATCGCCGAGCTTTTCAGCGAATGCGCCATGCGCATCGCCGCCTTCCAGTCACCCGCCTGACTGGCGGCATGAAAGTCTTCGCGGAAGCGCTGGCAGTTTGTCTCAAAAAACAGGCGCAAAAGTTTCTGATACAAGGCTGGTTTGCCGTTGGCGTAGCGCAGGCCAAGCTCGCTGTCGATGCCGCTTGCGACGACCGGTGCCGGCGCTGCCGGTGCCTTGGGCGGCTCGGACGACTTCTCTGCGGCAGAAGGCAAATACGCCTTCAGCGTATCCAGCAGGTCACTGGAGCGGATCGGCTTGGCCAGATAGCCGTCCATCCCGGCCACGCGACAGCGCTCGCGCTCGGCTGGCAAGGCGCTGGCGGTCAGGGCAATGATCGGCAGGCGACGATAACGCTCGTCCTGCCGCAGGCGGCGCGTGGCTTCATAGCCATCCATGACCGGCATCTGGCAGTCCATGAAGACGCAGTCGGGAAGCTGCGCGGCAACTGCGTCAATGGCCTCCTGTCCGTTGCTGGCCAGGCGCACCTCGATACCGGCACTCTCCAGCATGTCGCGTGCCACTTCAAGATTGAGCTGCACGTCATCAACCAGCAAGACCTGCACCCCCTTCAGCCTGCAGGCCGCCACACCCGCTTCCGGTTGACGCAAAGACGCCCGGGAAGGCCGGGAGGCCTTCGAATTCACATCCAGAAACGCCAGTATTTCGGCAAACAGCCTGCTCGTCGTCGTCGGTTTGACGATCATCCCTTCGTACAATTCGGCATAGACTTCGTGCGCCTTCTCGTTGCCGGTGGTGCACAGCAGGATGAACGGCGGCAAGGGCCGGACACCGCTTGTCAGGCGATTGCGCAGGCTGTGCAGAGCATCCACATGACTCGCATCGGCGGCGGCTACGCTATAAAGCACCGCCAGACAGTTCGGCAGCTCGGTATGACTGATCGCATTCAGCGCCTCGCTGGCCGTCGGGAAATCTGCCACCTGCAAGCCGAGTTGATGCAACTGAGCGCTGATCGCTCCCCGGCTGACCGGATTGCCATCAACCAGCAGCAGTGGGCGCTCCGTATAAGCCTGCAGGCGTTGTCGCGCTGCCGCAAAGCGTTCGCCACTCGGTACAGCCCGTTCCAGCAGGACGAAAAAGCGGAATTTGCTGCCTTGCCCGGCAACACTTTCGACCGAAATATGGCCGCCCATCAGTTCGACCAGTCGCTTGCAGATGACCAGTCCCAGCCCGGTACCGCCGTAGCGTCGGGTGGTCGTGGCGTCGGCCTGGGTGAAGGGGCGGAACAGGCGCGCCTGCTCATCCGGCGTCATGCCGATGCCCTCGTCGCTCACCTCGAAGCTGAGCTGAATGCCCCGGCCTTCGAGTGTTTCCATGCGAACCTTGACGACGATGTTGCCCCGTTCGGAAAATTTGATCGCATTGCTGACCAGGTTGATCAGCACCTGCTCCAGCCGCAGCGGGTCGCCGACAAAGCTGCATGCGCTCGAATGATCCACATCGAAGATCAGTTCGATGGATTTCTCGGCCGCCTTTTCCGCCAGCAGCTCGCCCACGCCGTCGAGCACCGTATCCAGATCGAACGGCTGGCGTTCAATTTCAAACCTGCCGGATTCGATCCGGGAGAAATCGAGGATGTCATTGATGATGCGCAGCAGGGAATTCGAGGCTCGCTGTATCCTGGTGAGGTAGCCGTACTGCCGGGGATTCAGCTGGGTCGCCAGACACAGCTCGGTAATGCCGATGATCGCATTCATCGGCGTACGGATTTCGTGACTCATGTTGGCGAGAAAGTCGCTGCGCGCCTGCGCCAGTTGCTCGGCCTGACGGCGTGCCTGTTCGCGCAACGCATCAAGTCGGCGACGCTCGATCACTTCAAGAAAGGACAGCAGCAGAACGATCAGCGGCACCACCCCGGCGGCAATGATGAACAGGCCGGCGGTTTCATCACCGAGCGTACGATCATCAACGATGGCAACGAAGGAAAGCGGCGTTTCGGCAATCTCCATCCTGGCCAGCAAATGCGGGCAGGATTTTTTCTCCGGATGCAGGTGCACGAGATGCACTGCCGGTTTTTCATTCTCCCCACTGGCTGCCTTGGCGAACAGTTCCTGCCAGGAAGCGTCGTTCCACCACAAATTTTCCTTGTCCGATTCCAGCAGCAGCCCGCTATGGCGGTCGACCAGCAAAGTCTCTCCGGACGTCGGCGTGTTGCCAAACTGGGCAAAGATGCTGCTCACCCGAATCCAGGCAATCATCTCCCCCCGGTAAATCTGATCGTTCCACACCGGGGAGATGACCAGCAGGCTCTTTTTCTGTGGCACATAAACAATCCGTGTCCTGCGGCTTGCCAGCTCCAGCGGAAACTGGATGGCTTCCAGTCCTTCATCCTGCCCCCAGCTCGCAATGAACTGGCCATTCTTATCCATCAGCGCCAGCGCCGAATAAAGCGCCTGATCACCAATCCGTTTGCGCTGTGCGATTCGCTCAAAGCGGTTCTCGATGAGCTGGACATTGACGCCCAAGCCATATTCATAGCTCATGCCCAGATCGCGATTGGTGAAAAAAGCCTCGACCACGCTGGATTCGGCCAATTCGGAAATATCGCTGATCCGCTCGGAAAAGAAATAGGAAATCGCCGACGCCTGCTTCTCGGTCTCAAGCCGGAATTGCGTCAGACTGTTTTCCTGCAAACGATGCAGTGACGAATAATTGACCCAGAAAACCGCTGCCGCGTAGACCACAAACAGAGCAAGCGTGATCAGGCTCTTTTTGTGGCGAAACACCAGGGAACGCCAATTACCGCCATTATCTTCCGGCATCGCTTGACCCTCAGACATCAGTGCCCGCCCTCACGCTGTTTGAAGAATGCCGGGAAATAACGCGGTGCCGCACGGAAATACTTATCGACCAGCTTCATATAAGTACCATCCTTGCGCAGACCGACAAAAAATTCGTTGAAGGCGTCACGCAATGCCGGTGAGCTCTTGCGGAACCCCACGCCCATTTCCTGCGCCTCCGAAATCGGCCCGATCACCTTGATCTGGCCCGGCCATTTTTCCATGCCGACGATCAGATCCGGAACATCGAGCAGGGCCATTTCACTCTCTCCCTTGAGCATCGCCGGGATCACATCGTTCAGAATGAGATTGGCACGTGAATCGAAATACACCAGATGATAACCTTTGTCCTGTAAATCGTAATTTCGCGGATCGATACAGGAATTTTCCGATACCAGCGTGCTGCCCTCCTTCATGCGTGCCTTGGTTTCCCTGATATCCGTTGCCAGATCACCGCTGGGTTTGATCGGCTTGACCTTTGAGGCCGCACGGGCGGTCAGCCAGACCGCCGAGGGGAATGTCGATACGGAGAAGTCGATCAGTTTTTTTCTGCCCGGCAGGATGGTCAGGCCGGTGGCGATCAGATCCCCGCGTACCGGATGTTGCCCGGCTGCGGTGGTCTGGCCCAGCAAGTCAGGAAAAAGACGGTTCCATTCCGAGGATACAAATTCATAGCGTACCCCGATGTGCTGGGCGAACAGTTGAATAATCTCGACGTCCAGCCCATCGCCATTGCCGGTAACGAAACGGGCATAGGGTATTCCCAGATGACGCAGGACACCGCGCTCGCGGATTTCGGCAAGATCCTGCGCATTCGCCGACAACATACTGCCCAGAAAAAGCATTGCGGCAACAAGGAAGGGGGCCGCCAATCGGTTTGAATACCTTTTCATGATTGCCAACCTCCGGTCGTGCACATAAAAAGTGGCTGTCTATGGTTTGCGCAAGAGAACAAATCGCAGGGAATTAGTGGGGCATTTTGCCGGACTCACGGAAAACAAACAAGAAAAACGAAAAAAGGAACACTCAGCACGGAGGCACGGGGCATCAACACCGCGTAACAGGAAGCACCCGCCAAGCAGTGATTCACGTGAAACATTGCTCAC
>CAYMYD010000049.1:0-12629 GCA_964394535.1 uncultured Propionivibrio sp.
CGCATCGACGCGGTAGCGGTTCTGAAAGAGTTTTTCTTCAACTTTTGCCATGATTCCGATTCCTAGCGTGTGGCACGCCACAGTTTGAATGCGTCACCGAGCAGCCCGAACAGGGAGCGGCGTTTGACAAAGGTGGCGACAATTTCCTTTTCCTTGCTCTGCTTGTCGCGGCCATCGACGGTGAAAAAGCGGTGTGCAGCACCGTTGAACAGCAGCGGATAGTCGTTGATGAACTGCCGCTGGGTGTGCAGGGTTTCCGGCACATTGCGGTACTTCTTCATGTCCTTCATGACGAAACTCTCGTCCAGTTTGGCCTGGTAGCGCGCCAGATTGGCGGCGCTGGGGGCTTGTCCGGCCTGGAGGAGTTCGATCAGCGTTTCCGCCGCCATGCGCCCCGACTCCATCGCCAGGTTCGACCCCTCGCGGTGGACGGAGTTCACAAAGCCCGCCGAATCACCGACCATCAGCCAGCCGTCGCCATAGAGTTGCGGCAGCGCCTTGTAACCGCCTTCGGGAAGGAGGTGGGCCGCGTATTCGCGCGTCTCGCCACCGGCGATCAGCGGGGCAATCGACGGATGCGCCTTCATTTTTTCAAGCAGCTCGTAGGGCGTCAGCTTTTGCGCCCTCATATCGCCCAGCATGCCACCGACACCGATCGACAGGGAATCCTTGTTGGTGTACAGAAAGCCGGTACCGACCATGCCGGCGGTGATGCTGCCGAGCATTTCGATGGCCACCCCCCCCAGTCCGGAAAGGTTGAACCGCGCCTCGATGGTCTCGCGCGGCAGGAAAATCATTTCCTTGACGGCCAGCGCAACATGATCCGGCTTGATGTCGCTGCGCAAACCGGCCCGGGTCGCCAGCAGGGAATTGACGCCATCGGCCAGGATAACCGCATCGGCGTAAATCTTGCCGTCCTCGCGCTCGACTTCGACGCCGATGACGCGGCCCTGCTCGTTACGCAGCAGCGACTTGACCGTCATTTCGCAGATCAGCAAAGCCCCGGCCGACTGCGCCTGTTCCGAAAACCATTTGTCGAAACGGGCGCGGATAATCGTGTAACGGTTGCCCGGCGTGGTGTTGAATTCCTCGGAACGGTAGTGCGCGCCGAAGAAGGAGTTTTCTTCCATCATCCACATGCGCTGTTCGATCAGATGCCGTTCCAGCGGCGCGTGTTCGCGGAAGTCCGGGATGATGCGCTCCAGCGAGTTCGCGTAGAGGATCGCCCCCTGCACGTTTTTCGAACCCGGATATTCGCCGCGCTCCAGTTGCAGCACCTTGAGTCCCGCCTTGGCCAGCGTGTAGGCCGCCGCATTACCCGCCGGCCCAGCGCCGACGATGATGACATCGAATTTTTCGCTCATGCGAGCTCTCCTTGCTGGTCTCCGTTCGCCATATAGCCGCCGAAAGCGCGGGTCAGCGCCGGGAGCGTCTGCAGGCAGTCCCCAACGATGGCGTAATGGGCAAAATCGAGGATCGGGGCGTTGGGATCGCTGTTGAGCGCGATGATGCAGTCCGCCCCTTCCATGCCGACGCGATGCTGAATCGCCCCGGAAATACCGGCCGCGATGTAGAGCGCCGGACGGACGGTTTTACCGGTCTGCCCGACCTGCCGGTCCGCCGGTGCCCAGCCAGCATGAATCGCCGCCCGTGACGAGCCGACCTCGGCCCCCAGCACCTGCGCCAGCTCATGCACCAGCCGGAAATTTTCCGCCTTGCCGAGGCCCTTGCCACCGGAAACGATAATTTCGGCGTAAGGCAGTTGCGGCTTGTCGCGCTGATCGTCGGGAATGAAGGAGAGAATCTTGGTGATGACATCGCTCTCGACCAGATGGGGGTCGAAATCGACGATGAGGCCGCTACGTTGCGGTTGAGCCTCCGGCATCGGCATCACGCGGTGGCGCACCGTCGCCATCTGCGGGCGATAGTTGAGCGTGACGATGGTGCACAGCAGACTGCCGCCAAAGGTGGGCCGCGTCGACAGCAGGCAACGGTCTTCGTCGTCGATATCAAGACCGGTGCAGTCGGCCGTCAGACCGGTTTTCAGCGTCGTGGCGACGGAACCGGCAAGGTCACGCCCCAGCGTCGTCGCACCGAGCAGGAGGATTTCCGGCTTGTGCGTATTGACCAGGTCAGTCAGGGCGCTGGTGTAGGGAACATTGCGGTAGTCGGCGAGCACCGGGCTGGCAACGCGGAAACAGCGGTCGGCACCGAAGTGGAAGGCCGATTCGCAATGCGCGTCGAGCTCCTTGCCGGGCGCTCCCATGACCACCCCGCACAGTTCCACACCCAGTTGATCGGCCAGCAGACGCCCCTGCCCCATCAACTCCCACGACACCGGATGCACGCGCCCGCGTTCGCTTTCAACGAACACCCAGACGCCCCGGTAAGCCTGCAAGGCCTCGTCAAGCTTGACCTTGCGTTTCTTGATCGGTTTTGCGGTTTTTGCTTCACTCATGGCGTTCTCCGTTCCTATTCCTCGGCGACTGCGCCGTGACGACGACGCGCCAGTTCCTTGGCGGCGCGCGGCGATTCGGCCAGCACCTTGTCCAGCAGGGCCGCTGCCGCGGCGTCCGGATTGGCCGGGTCGAAGTCGATGCAGACGGCTCTTTCCGCACGCGGCGTCGGGCCGAAAACGCGGCTGACCACCGTCGGGCTGCCTTTGAGGCCAACGTACTTGATATCCTCGATCCCCGTCTGCGTGCGATCCCAAGTGCGAATTTCGGCACGGGCGGCACGGAACATGTCGGGCGTCGTGGCGAAGCGCAGTTCGTTGGTCCCTTCGAGCATGGTGATCAGCACCGGCAGCGCCGTTTCCAGCACCTGCACCCCGCCTTCGGCACGACGTTCGACGACGATGCGTCGCCCGGAAAGGTCGAGCTCGACGATGCGCGCCACATAGGTCAGGAGGCCCAGATCAAGCCGCTTGGCAATACCGGGACCGACCTGCGCCGTATCGCCGTCGATGGTCTGTTTGCCGGTAAAGACAAGATCGACCGGACGCTCGGCGTGCAGGGTGCGGATGGCCGCAGCCAGGACGTAGGAAGTCGCCAGCGTATCGGCTCCGGAAAAGGCCTTGTCGGTAATCAGCAGCGCATCGTCACAACCGAAGGAGAGCGCCTTGCGCAGCGCCGGTTCGGCCTGCGGCGGCCCCATCGAAATCACTGTGACATGACCGCCATGCCGATCCTTCAGGCGCAGCGCCTCTTCGATGGCAAACAGGTCATAGGGATTGATGATCGCCGGAACACCCTGGCGCATGATGGTATTGGTCACCGGGTGTACGCGAATATGCGTGCTGTCGGGAACCTGTTTGATACAAACGACAATATGCATGGTTTTTGAGGGCAGGGAGAAAAAAGGAATTTGCTTGACAACCGGACAGACAGGGAAAACCCCGACCTTCCGGCATAACAGCCGAGCTGGAAATCACCCATAGCGGATAGCGGGCACCGACAAGTGCAGCGTATCAGCACACTGATGAAATTGACGGAATTCACCAACAGGGGCGACATTTTAGCACTAGCCAACAATTTTCGGCGGACTCACCGCTTGTCTGCGCAGGGCCATGAAGGCCATGCGCTTGAGCTGGGCTGCCTGCGAACACCTGAGCTTGCGACAAATCACGCCGCCACGTATAGTTCGCGCACGAACGGGAGAGAACGCGAACCGCGTCGCCGAAGGCGCAATCCACCCGAAAACGCTCAGGCCAAAGGACCGTTCGTGGACAGACTCTGGAGAGCGGTGTCCCGTACAGACACCCACCGATGGGGCAACATGGGCCGTCAAAGGCGCATGGCAATCTCTCAGGTACCAAGGACAGAGGGGTGAACCCGAAAGGCGTTCGCCCTTTTTTATTTTGGATCGGAATCTTCATGACGCAAAAAACAGTTCTTAACGACCAGCACCGCCAACTGGGCGCCCGCATGGTCGACTTCGGCGGCTGGGACATGCCGCTGCACTACGGTTCACAAATCGAGGAACATCATGCCGTCCGTCAGGATTGCGGCATGTTCGACGTATCGCACATGTGCGCCGCCGACCTTAGCGGCAGCGAGGCCAAAGCCTTCCTGCTGCGCCTGCTCGCCAATAACGTCGACAAGCTGAAAACCCCGGGGCGCGCACTCTACAGCGCGATGCTGAACGAAACCGGCGGCGTGATCGACGATCTGATCATCTACTACCTTGCCGACGGGCAATACCGCCTCGTCCTCAACGCCGGCTGCGCGGAAAAAGACCTGGCCTGGATGCAGGAAAAGCTCGGCGAATGGCGCTATCAGGCGACCCTCCTTGCCCGCCGCGATCTCGCCATGATTGCCGTACAGGGGCCGAATGCCAAGGCCAGAGTCTGGCAGGTGCTGCCGCAGGCACGCGCGCAGAGTGAGGCGCTCAAACCCTTTTTCTCGGTAACGGTCGACGATTTCTTCATCGCCACGACCGGCTACACCGGCGAGGACGGCTTTGAAATCACCCTGCCCGCCACCCAGGCCATCGACTTCTGGCAAAAGCTGCTGGCCGCCGGGGTACGTCCCGTCGGCCTCGGCGCGCGCGACACCCTGCGCCTGGAAGCCGGGATGAATCTCTATGGGCAGGATATGGACGAAACGGTATCACCGCTCGACGCCGGACTCTCCTGGACCGTCGATCTGGCCAGCGAACGCGATTTCGTCGGCAAGGCCGCCCTGCAAGGCAGCGGCCAGCAAAAACAATTTCTTGGCCTGCTGCTGCAAGGCGGCGGCATTTTGCGCGCCCATCAGAAAGTTGCCACGGCACAGGGCGAAGGCGAAATCACCAGCGGCAGTTTCTCGCCGACGTTACAGCAATCCATCGCCCTCGCCCGCCTGCCGCTGGGCACGGCACCGGGCGATGAGGTTGGTGTCGATATTCGCGGCAAGCAACTCAAGGCCAAGGTCGTCAAGCCCGGTTTTGTCCGGCACGGCAAGGCACTGGTCTAAAATCTCGCCCATCGCCCTTACAATCTCCTTTTCCACCCTATCCGCAACCCTGCTTTTCAAGGAGTCCCCATGAACATCCCGTCCAAGCTCAAATACACCCGCAGCCACGAATGGATACGCACGGAAAGTGATGGCACGATCACCGTCGGCATCACCGATCACGCTCAGGAACTGCTCGGCGATCTGGTATTCATCGAATTGCCGGAGGTCGGCAAAACGCTGGCGGCCGAGCAGGAAGCCGCCGTCGTCGAATCAGTCAAGGCCGCTTCCGACGTTTATGCGCCGGTTGCCGGCACCATCACCGCCGTCAACAGCGACCTGGTTTCCTCGCCGGAAGCCGTCAATCAGGACGCCTACGCGGCCTGGCTGTTCAAGATGAAACCGGCCAAAGCCGCCGATCTCGACACCCTGCTCGACGCAGCCACCTACACCAGCGTCAGCATGGAGTAAAAAGCGAACGCGCCAAGGTTCAGGATGTCAGGGAACGAAACCTTTCTTCCCTGGCGCCAGCTCTCATGGCGCTAGCCGCCCCGGAGGATGAAAAAGCGCTGATCGTTGCCGCAAGCGCCATTCATTTCCGCCAGACCGATGCCCACCGACGGTTTTACCCTTCCCACTTCCCCCTTCTCCCTCTTCCCCCTGAAGCCCTCAAATGCACACACGCCTGCCCCTCTCCGCCCTCGAAGACCGCGATGAATTCGTCGCCCGCCATATCGGCACCGACTCCGATGAAATACGCGCCATGCTGGATGCGCTTGATGTCCTCAGTCTGGATGCGCTGATCGATGAAACCGTGCCGCCAGCCATCCGTCTGCCCGCGCCACCCGCGCTGCCCGAACCGCGTCCGGAAGCTGAAGCGCTGGCAGCGCTGAAAGCCATCGCCAGCCGCAACAAAATCAACAAGTCGCTGATCGGCCTCGGCTACTACGACACCTACACACCCAAGGTGATCCTGCGCAATGTGCTGGAGAATCCGGGCTGGTACACCGCCTATACGCCCTATCAGCCGGAAATCGCCCAGGGTCGGCTGGAGGCGCTGATGAACTTCCAGCAGATGGTCTGTGACCTCACCGGCCTGGAAGCGGCCAATGCCTCGCTGCTCGACGAGGCCACCGCCGCCGCCGAAGCCATGACCATGGCGCGGCGTGTCAGCAAATCGGCGTCGAACCGCTTTTTCGTCGATTCGCGCAGTTTCCCCCAGACCATCGACGTCCTCAAAACCCGCGCCGGATTTTTCGGCTTCGAACTGGTTTACGGTCTGCCGCAGGAAATCGGCCAGCATGAGGTTTTTGGCGCCCTCTTTCAGTATCCGGGCGAACGGGGCGATATCGTCGATCTCTCCGAACCGATTGCCACGGCCAAGGCCGCCGGAGTGATCAGCATCGTCGCCGCCGACCTGATGGCGCTGGTGCTGCTGAAATCGCCCGGCGCGATGGGGGCCGACATTGCGCTCGGCTCATCGCAACGCTTCGGCATTCCGCTGGGCTTCGGCGGCCCGCATGCCGCCTTCTTCGCCACCCGCCTTGCCCATGTGCGCGCCATGCCCGGACGCATCATCGGTGTCTCGCGTGATGCACGCGGCAAAACCGCCTACCGCATGACCCTGCAAACCCGCGAACAACATATCCGCCGCGAGAAAGCCAACTCCAACCTGTGCACCTCGCAGGTGCTGCTCGCCAACATGGCCGGGTTCTACGCGGTCTATCACGGCCCGCAGGGCCTGCGCCGGATTGCCGAGCGCATTCACCGCCTGACCCTGCTGCTCGCCGAATGCCTGCGGCGCAGCGGCATCACCTTGCAGAACGATTGCTTTTTCGACACCCTGCAACTCGATCTCGGTGCACGCGCCATCTCCGTTTACCAGGCTGCACTGGACGCTGGTTACAACCTGCGGCAGACGGAAAACGGCATCATCGGTCTCTCGCTCGACGAAAAAACCACGCGTGAGGATGTCGTCGCGCTCGTCCGCCTGATCGCTGGCATCAGCATCAGCGCCGAAACGCTCGAAGCACAAATGGGCGAACTGGACCAGGCCTTGCCGCCCGCCCTGCAACGCAACGACGCGATCCTGACGCACCCGGTGTTCCATCGCCATCACGGCGAGCACGACATGCTGCGCTACCTCAAGCGCCTGCAAAACCGCGATCTGGCGCTCGACCATTCGATGATCCCGCTCGGCTCCTGCACCATGAAGCTCAACGCAGTGAGCGAGATGATGCCGATCACCTGGCCGGAATTGACCGACCTGCACCCCTTCGCGCCGATCAATCAGGCCGCCGGTCATCTGGAAATGATCGGCCAGCTCGAATACTGGCTGGAAGCCATCACCGGCATGGACGCCATCTGCATGCAGCCCAATTCCGGCGCGCAGGGCGAATACGCCGGTATCGTCACCATCCGCCGTTACCTTGAAAGCCGGGGTGAAGGGCAGCGCGACATCTGCCTGATTCCCAAATCGGCACACGGCACCAACCCGGCCACGGCGCAGATGTGCGGTCTCAACATCGTCACCGTCGCCTGCGACGAAAACGGCAACGTCGATGTCGCCGACCTCAAGGCCAAGGCCGAAGAGCACGCGGCCAGGCTCGCCTGCCTGATGATCACCTACCCCTCGACGCACGGCGTGTTCGAGGAAGCCATCATGGAAATCTGCGCCATCATCCACGCCAACGGCGGCCAGGTGTACATGGACGGAGCCAACCTCAACGCCCAGGTCGGCCTGACCTCCCCCGGCCATCTGGGGGCCGATGTCTCGCACATGAACCTGCACAAGACCTTCGCCATCCCGCACGGTGGCGGCGGGCCGGGCATGGGGCCGATCGCCCTGAAAGCGCACCTCACGCCCTTCATGCCCAACCACGCCGTCCAGCCGGTCAGTGGCCCGCATCAGGGGCAACACGCCGTTTCCGCCGCGCCCTGGGGTTCAGCCTCGATCCTGCCGATTCCGTGGATGTACATCGCCATGATGGGCGGACGCGGTCTTACGCTGGCAAGCAAGATTGCCATCCTCAACGCCAACTATGTCGCCGCCCAATTGCAGGCCCATTATCCGGTGCTCTATACCGGCCAGCAGGGACGGGTTGCGCACGAATGCATCCTCGACATCCGGCCGCTCAAGGCGGCCACCGGCATCAGCGAAACCGACATCGCCAAGCGGCTGATGGACTACGGCTTCCACGCCCCGACGGTCAGCTTCCCGGTCGCCGGTACGCTGATGGTCGAGCCGACCGAGTCGGAATCCAAGGCCGAACTCGACCGCTTCATCGGTGCGCTGATCAACATCCGCGAAGAAATCCGCAAGGTCGAAAACGGCTGCTGGCCCGCCGACAATAACCCGCTGAAGAACGCACCGCACACCCAGGCTGACATCATCGATCCGCAATGGGAGCGCCCCTACAGCCGGGAAGAAGCCGTTTTCCCGCTTCCCTGGGTGGCAGAAAACAAATTCTGGCCGAGCGTCAACCGGATTGACGAAGTGTATGGCGACCGGAATCTGAAGTTCTCCCTATGATTTCTGACTGACATCACAACAGAGCTTGCATGCACACCAAACTGTTTGTTTTCATGATCGGCCTGATGACCTGGGCGACCGTTTCGGCCTACGACAACGGTCCCCAGGTGCTTGCCTGCGACTACCGCTTCGGAAAAAGCGAAGGCACCGGGCAATGTCTCATTGTTGGCAGCGGAATCAGCACAGGAGTTTCCTGGCTGGTCTTCGAGGTCAAAAAAAAGCGCTTCAGATATTCATCGTCCAGTGAAAACGAGATCGAACTGGTTAACAAATCCGGCGAAACGCTGAAAACCTACGCCGTCAGAAATTCGGAAGGACAATGCCGCCCCGGAGGACGCTCCGCCGACATTTACGATTTCAAGAACGGCAACCGCGTCTGCCTCTACTGGAAGTAGGCCAGCCAGAACTCGGCGAGACAGCCCCGCTTACGGACGCTGGTGCACGGTCTCGAACAGGCAGATCGCGGCGGCAGCGGCAACGTTGAGCGACTCACCGCCCCCCGGCATGGGAATGCGAATCCGCGTTTTCACGACCTGCATCACCGCCGGACGCACGCCCTGCCCTTCACTACCGAAAACCCAGGCCACTGGCCCGGTCAGATCGCAGGAATAAAGCGACGTGGCGCTTTCATCCAGCACGGTGAGGATGGCCTGCCCCCGGTAAGCGCCAAGGAAATCCGGCAGATTCACGTCTTCATGAAGTTCCAGCCGGAAATGCGCGCCCATCGCCGCGCGCAACACGCGCGGCGACCAGACCTGTGCGCAGTCCGGAGAAAGCAGGATTTGCCGAAAGCCCGCCGCCGCCGCGCTGCGCAGGATCGAGCCAACATTGCCGGGGTCCTGCACACCATCGAGCAGGATGGCGTCGGCGTCGGCGCTTGGGTGGGTCGTTGCCGATGGCCGGGCAGCCACCGCCATGATGCCTGTCGGCGTTTCCACCGGCGCGAGCTCCCGGAACAGCGCATCAGGCAGCAGCGTGATGGCGTCAGCGCCGACAAGGCAGGCAGCGATTTCCGCTTTCAGGCGGCCGCTTTCGCTGACGATGATTTCCTCCGGCACGCCAAAACACTCGGCGTAACTTTGCAGCAGATGCACCCCATCCAGGACGATCCGGCCCGTTTTTCGCCGTTCATGGCCGCTCTGGCAGAGTTTTTTCAGCGCCTTGAAATGAGGATTATCACGCGAAACGATGGTTTTCATGATTTTTCTGGGGTGTTCAGACGACGCTGCCAGTCTTCGATTTTTCCAGTCAGCAAACGCTGTTCGGCAAGTGTTCGCCATGAAGGCGAGAGCGTCTCCAGCGCCGCCAGGGCGCGCAAGGCGTCCTGATCCAGCATGTCACGATAAAAATAGTGCAGCAGACGCGCCAGCGGCCAGTCCGGGCAAGGCCGTTCAAGCAGCGATAAACGGGCGCCGGGGGCAATTTCGCCCCCTTCCAGCACGCGATAATACCAGCCGGTACGCCGGGCGGCCTGCACCCGCTCGGCCATATTCTTGCAGGCAAAGCGCAAATTCAGCTTCCAGCAGGGTTGTCGGGCCTGCGATACCTGAATGCGCGCCGTGCCCAGCCGAAAAATGTCGCCGACACAGACATTCTCCTCGGTCAGCCCCGTCGTACTCAGGTTCTCGCCAAAAGCACCCGCTTTCCAGCAGCTTGGCGCGACTTCCGGCAATTCATCACGCCACCAGCCGTAATGCTCGGCAGCGTAATGATGCAAGGCTTTTTCCGAGCCGCCATGATAACGCGTATCGCCCTGCTCATCGCCCGCCAGACCGCTTGCACTCAAGCTCACCGGCGCATCAAGCGCCTGTTTGTCAATGCCGGACAACTCGCCGGACGGCCCGAAAGGACGGGTACGGCCAAGCAGCAAGGAATCAACGATGACGGTTTCAGGTGTATTCATCAGAGAGGCGCTTTCAGTGCAGACGGGGTTGTAACACAAACAAGGATACGCCTGCGCGATCAGGCCATCGCCACCGACAAAAACAGGACGTGCAGCACGGTCGTCAATCCGCTCAGGAAGAGCCAGGCCCGCTCCGGCGCGAGTCCTGGAAAATGGATGAAGATCGCCTTCTCCGCGCAGCTACCAATGCAATCCCGGCATAGTGTGCAGCGTGACAGGGTTTTCCCGTCGGCCCGACTGGCTGGCGTGATGGCCTGATACTTGCAGATTTTTTCGCAGATGCCGCAATCATCGCAACGCTGCGTATCCACCCGGACACGCCATGGCGAGAGCCTGCCCAGCAACCGGGTAACCAGCCCCATCGGGCAGACCATAGTGCAATAAGCCATGCCACGGTACGGCCTCGATACCAACACCATGAACAGCAGGCTGAGAACGGCAAACACCACGGCGACACTCGCGGCGAGCAGGCCGCTTGTCCCGGCGGCACGCAATCCCAGCGCCAGCAGCACCCCGATCAGCAGCACGATCAACTGGCCGTATTGCAGGACGAAACGCAGCTTTTCCGGGTAGGGACGAACCCCTTTTTTCCCGGCGGCCAGCGCATCCAGGGCACCGAAATAGCAAAGCGAACTACACCAGATATTGCCAGCCAGCAGGGTGGCGATCGGAACAATGATCAGCATCATGCTGAACGCGTTGCGAAACAGCGGGCCAAGAATGATGAGCGCCGGGACGGGAACATGCAGCGCATCGGAAAGCAGCATGCGCTCCAGCCCGAAGAGGCCGAAAAAGAATTGGGCAAAAAACACGCCGCCAAAAATCAGCCAGATGCGTCGCCGGGTTTTCCGGCTCTGCCGGGGAACCACCAGCTTGCCGCCAATAAACGCGGCGTACCAGGCAGCGAAGAAAATCTGCACGCTGCCCAGCACCGGAAGGTAACGTTCGAGCAGCAGAAAATCCATTTTTGCCGCGTGGCGCAGGTAAAACAGCAGCAGGAAAGTGAGCATGAAAACGCTCCCCTTGAAGCAGGCATATTCCTGCGGATTTTGTGCGCTTGCTCTCCGGGCGCGACTCAGCATCTGTTTCCCGGCCAGTCCGGTCAGCGCCGCGACACTCAGCAAAATGGCCGCGAGGCGCAGCCAGGGCAGTTCCATCAGCATGCGCATTCGCGCCAGTTGCCAGGCCGACTCACCCCACTCCAGCATGCCCCAGAACAGGAAGAAGGCCACCGCATAGTGCTTCCAGGCCGAATTCTGATTGGCAAAAACAAGAATGCCGATAACGCAGAGCACGATGCCGTATTCACTCCCCCGATAAAAATGCGCCCCGAGGATGAGCAGCATCAAAGCCGGCCACAGCCACCCCAGCACACGCTTCAGCGTACTGGGCTGGTCAAGCGTTGACGAAATGGTACTCACGTCCCGGTTCTTTCGGGCATAGCGACTTGCCGGGCAATGGCCACCGAACCCAATACTTCACCCGACGCATCAATGATCATCGCAAAGCTGATCTCGGCGTAAAGCTTGCGCCCGTCCCGGCCCAGGGCCCGTGTAATACTCGGACGTCCCAACGAACGCACGCCGCCCCTGCTCACGGCGGCATTAAAACCACGCCAATGGGCGGCACGCAGGTGTTCGGGAATGATGAGATCGAGGCTTTGTCCCAGTGCCTCGTCAGCCCCATAGCCAAACAGACGCTCGGCCGCATGATTCCAGCGCCGGATAATTCCCGCCGCATCGCAGTAGATCAGAGCATCGGCGGCCTGCTCGACAATCAGGGCGTCAAGTGGAGTGGTTTCCAGCATTGTCTCCTCCTTTTGGTGTGTATCAGTACTCCCTTAGCAAGGATCGTGCCATTTAACAGTGACTTGTTTCCAATGAACAACTCAAACATCACGGTTTTTATTACCCAGAAAATCCGGGTATTTGCAACCATTATCGGGTAAAAACAACCACGATCACTTCCCGGATTCTGACGAGCACATCGATTTTGACTTACCTCTTGTTTGACTCGCCTCTTGTGCTAAGATAGTAATCAATTACTATCTTGCAAGGAGCGCTCATGGCGACCCCTTCAAAACACCTGTCGGCCGATGAACGTCGTGCTGTCACTGTCGAGTCCGTCGTGGCGCTTGCCGCTTCGCAAAACCCAGGCGAGATCACCACTGCGGCGATCGCCAAACACATGAACTTGACCCAGGGTGCGCTATTTCGGCATTTCCCGAACAAGGAAGCCATTTGGCAGGCGGTCATGGAGT
>CAYMYD010000050.1:0-12386 GCA_964394535.1 uncultured Propionivibrio sp.
CCGATACAAAACCGCCCGAAAATTTCGCCCAGCAGGTCGTCGGCGCTGAATTCACCGGTAATCGCCGCGAGCGACAGTTGCGCCAGCCGCAATTCTTCGGCGAACAGTTCGAGCTGCGGCAGTTGCCGCCGGGCCTGATCAATATGCAAGGCGGTGTCGTGCAGGGCGCGCAGATGGCGTTCGCGGGCGATAAAAACGTCTTCGGCCGGATGCCATCCAGCCACACGCAACAGTTCACGCCGCAACAGCTCGATTCCCTCACCACTTTTTGCCGACAGGGAAACCGTCACCCCGGCCTCGTCTTCCTGTCGCTCGGCCGACTGCTTGAGGAGGTCGATCTTGTTATGCACGGTGATCCGCGCCGGGCCGGACGGCAGCCGGGCGATGATTTCGCGGTCGGCCGGAGCAACGCCCTGACGCGCATCGACCAGCAGGATGATCAGGTCGGCTTCCTCGATCGCCTGCCAGGTGCGGGCAATGCCGATGCGTTCGACCTCGTCGTCGGTTTCGCGCAGGCCGGCAGTATCGATTACGTGCAGCGGGATCCCTTCGATCTGCAAGGCACCGCGCACCAGGTCACGCGTCGTTCCGGCAATCGGCGTGACAATCGCCAGTTCGTCACCCGCCAGACGGTTGAGCAGGCTGGATTTGCCGACGTTCGGCTGCCCGGCGATCACGACGTGCAGGCCGCTTTGCAGCAAACGGCCTTGCTGCGCGCGATCAAGCACCGTCGCCAAGCGCGCCTGCAGGCGCTCGAGACGACCGAAGGCATCCGCCGCTTCAAGAAAATCAACTTCTTCTTCGGGGAAATCGAGCGTTGCCTCGGTCAGCGCGCGCAGTTCGGTCAGTTGATCAAGCAGGGCGTGAATTTCCTGCGAGAAGTCCCCATGCAGCGAGCGTACCGCACTCTGCGCGGCAGCGCGGGTCGAGGCGTCGATCAGATCGGCAACGGCTTCGGCTTGTGCCAGATCAAGCTTGCCGTTGAGAAAGGCACGGCGGGTGAATTCACCGGGTTCGGCCAGGCGGGCACCGAGTTCAAGACAGCGCGAGAGCAGCATCTGTAGCACGACCGGGCCACCGTGGCCATGCACTTCAAGGACATCTTCACCGGTGAAGGAATGCGGCGCGGGAAAGTAGAGGATCAGGCCGCTATCAAGCAGGCTGCCGTCGGCAGCGCGAAAATCGGCACAGGTCGCCAGTCGCGGGGAGGGTGCCCGACCGCAAAGCAGCCGGGCCGTTTTGTCCAGTCCACCTCCGGAGAGGCGGATGATGCCGACACCACCCCGCCCGGCCGCCGTAGCGATGGCGGCGATGGTTTCGCCGGTTTCAGCCGGACGCTCAGGCCTTGGCGTCGTTGGCCGCTTTTCCACCACCCTCGATCATCCGTGTGATCTGCCATTGCTGCGCGATGGACAGGACGTTATTGATCACCCAGTAGAGCACCAGCCCCGACGGGAAGAAGAAGAACATCGCGCCGAACACGAAGGGCATCATCATCATCACCTTGGCCTGGATGGGATCCGGCGGGGTGGGATTGAGCTTGGTCTGGATCAGCATGGTGACGACCATGATCACCGGCAGGACGTAATAGGGGTCTTGCGAGGAGAGGTCCTGAATCCACAGGATCCACGGCGCATCACGCATTTCCACGGCACCCAGCAAGGCCCAGTATAGGGCGATAAAGACCGGAATCTGGATGACGATCGGCAGACAGCCGCCCAGCGGGTTGATTTTCTCGCTCTTGTAGAGGTTCATCATCTCCGCATTGAGCTTCTGGCGGTCGTCCCCGTAACGTTCCTTGAGCGCATTGAGGCGCGGCCCGACAGCGCGCATCTTGGCCATTGACTTGTAACTGGCCGCCGACAGCGGGAAGAACAGCAGCTTGATGCAGATGGTCAGGATGACGATGGCCCAGCCCCAGTTGCCAACCATGCCGTGAATGAAGTCGAGACACCAGAAGATCGGCGCAGCAACGATGGTCAGCCAGCCGTAATCGACCACCAGCGGCAGGCCTTCGGCACCGATGCCACCCTCACTCACGGGTTGGGCCAGATGCCTGAGCGTCGCCTGGATCTGCGGCCCGGCGTAAAGGGAAACGCTCTGGCTGGCTTTCGCACCTGCCGCCAGCGCGGGCAGGGGAACAATGATGCCGGCGGTTACCGCATTGTTGTCGAGCTTGCGCACGTAGAATTCACGCGCCAGCTTGGCTTCAGGAATCCAGGCGGAAACAAAGTAGTGCTGAACCATCGCCATCCAGCCGTTATCGGCCTTCTCGCTGAATTTGGCCTTGCCTTTCTCGATATCCTTGAAGTCAAGCTTCTGATATTTGTCCTGTTCGGTGTACAGCGCGGGGCCGGTAAAGGTGTTGGCCATGCCGCTTTCACCTTCCGGCGAGCTGGTATCACGCTGAAGCTGATAATAGGCATGGGCCGCAATGGGCTTCTGGCTGGCGTTGTCGATTTCGTGGCTGACGCCGATCAGATAGCTGCCCCGGGTGAAGGTGAAAACCTTCGCCACTTTCACCCCCTCGGCATTGATCGCCTCGAGGCGAAGCTTGATTTCCTTGGCGTCCGCTGTAAGTTCGCGCTCACCTTTGACTGCCGTATAGAGCGTCCGGTGGTTGGGCAAACCCTCGCCGATCAGGCCACTCTGTGCGGCGTACTGGTGCTTGCCTTCAAAGAGCAGGAAGGGCTGGGTCTTGTCGGTCACCGACTTGTAGTGATTGAGCTCCAGGCTGACCAGATCGCCACCGACCGTCGAAATACTGGCGACAAAAAGATCGGTCTTGACCGTGATGACTTCACTCCGGCTGTCACTGGCGGGTACCTGTGCCACCGGCACAGTGGGTTTCGCCGCTTGCGCGGCGACCACACTCGGAACTTGTGGAACCGGCGTGCCTTCAGTCTGCCCGGCGACCACTGCCGCTTGTACGGGCGGCGGGGGCGCATTGAATTTCTGCCACGCGTCCCAGAGCATGAACAGTGAAAAAACGAAAACGGAAGCAAGAATCAGGCGTTTGTTATCCATGAACGGCCTATGTATTTAATTTGATCAGGGGAGAGGGTCAAAACCACCGTGGTTCCACGGATGGCAACGGCAAATGCGTCCAAGACCCAGGCGCAGGCCTTTGGACACGCCATATTTATTGACCGCATCGGCGGTATATTCGGAACAACTCGGAAAAAAACGGCAACGCCGCCCGAACATCGGGCTGATGGCGTATTGATAGAAGCGGATAGGGGCCAGCACAATCTGTTTCATCGATCTAGCGGATAGGTTCCATCAGTTTTCCCAGCAGGCCTCGAATCTCGGCGGCCAGCAATTTTCGATCCAGTTCGGCAGGCCGGTTGGCGAGGCGCAAGATCAGATCACGTGCCGGCAAACCCTGGCGTAACAGGCGGAAATGCTCCCTGGTTAGGCGACGGATGAGGTTCCGATCCACCGCCCTGGGCAGCAATTTTTTTGCCACCACCAGCCCGAGCCGGGGATATTGCGCTTCCGCCACTGTCCGAGTTCGCCAATGTAACAGGAAATGAGGGCTGCGAAGCGCCTTTCTGAAACCAAAAACGGATGAGAACTCATCCGTTTTTGTCAATCGATAGCGCCTGGGATAGGACGCGCCGTTCTTCACTTGTGGCTCTCGCCACATCTGGCCTGTAAATCAGACAGCCAGGCGATGACGGCCCTTGGCGCGGCGAGCGCGAATGACCGCCCGTCCGCCACGCGTAGACATGCGAACGAGGAAGCCGTGTGTGCGTTTGCGGCGAACAACCGACGGTTGATAGGTGCGTTTCATGATATGGCCCTTGATTTTGTTGCAAATAGAAACGTGGGATTAGACATTGACAGGGCCTTGTTTGTCAAGCAGAAAATTTTGTTTTTGTCTTTTCTGTGGATAACTTTTCCCCGACAGGTTAGAATCACCCCTTCCCGGCTTTGTGGTTTACTGGCGTGAAACTCCCGTTCCGGAGCCGGTATATTTTAGCAGCCTGAACCTCACCAACCCTGTCGAATACAAATTGAAATCTTATCGATGAGTAGTTTCTGGTCTTCCTGTCTGAGTCAGTTTGAACAAGAACTTCCCCCTCAGCAATTCAATACCTGGATTCGTCCCCTCCGTCTCGAAGGCGAAGACGATCCGGAGAATGGCTTGCGCCTTATGGCGCCCAACAGCTTCATCCTGAAGTGGGTCAAGGAGCGCTATCTTCTGCGTATCGAGGAACTCGGCAGCGCCTATTTTTCCGCACCGATCAGTATTTCCCTGATCCTTTCCGACCGACCGGTTGCGACGACCAAACAGGTAAAAAGCAATACCAGTCAGCCTGGCAAAGACCCGGCGAAATCCGCTTCATTGACAAATATCGAACGCCCACTTGATCTGACACGCACGCCCTACGAGAAAACCCGGCTGATCCCCGGTTTTACTTTCGACAACCTGATCGTCGGCAAAGCCAATGATCTGGCGCGTGCCGCTTCGATGCAGGTCGCGCTCAGTCCGGGGGGATCGGCGTACAACCCGATGTTCATCTACGGCGGGGCCGGTCTGGGCAAGACACACCTGATTCATGCCATCGGTAACCACATCCTGGCAAAGAACAGCGACATCATCGTGCGTTATGTCCATGCCGAGGATTATTATTCCGATGTGGTCAAGGCCTACCAGACGAAATCCTTTGATGTCTTCAAACGCTACTATCGTTCGCTCGATGTCCTGCTGCTCGACGATGTCCAGTTTTTCAACGGAAAAAACCGCACACAGGAAGAGTTTTTCTTTGTTTTCAATGCACTGATTGAATCAAAGAAACAGATTGTGATCAGTTGTGATACCTATCCAAAGGATATTTCCGGTCTGGAAGACCGCCTGATCACCCGTTTCGACTGGGGTCTGACAGTACAGATCGAACCGCCGGAGATCGAAATGCGCGTTGCCATCCTCAGGAAAAAAGCGGAGATGGAAAATGTTGCACTTGATGACGAGGTTTCCTTCTACATCGCCAAGCATCTGCGTTCCAATGTCCGCGAACTGGAAGGTGCGCTCAAGAAGGTACTGGCTTATGCCTCCTTCCATGGACGGAAAATTGATCTCGAACTCGCCAAGGAAGCGCTCAAGGATCTGATTGGCGCGGTCAACCGACAAATCACCGTCGAAAACATCCAGAAAACCGTCGCGGAATACTACAAGATCAAGGTTGCCGATCTCTTCTCGAGTAAACGCACGCGACAGATCGTCAGACCTCGGCAGGTCGCCATGTGGCTGGCTAAAAATCTGACTTCACAAAGCTATCCGTCCATCGGTGAAGCTTTTGGCGGGCGGGATCACACCACGGTACTGCATGCCGTACGTACCATCGAATCCCTGCGTGGCAGGGATATCGAACTCAATCACGATGTTCACGTCTTGCAGCAAGTCTTGAAAGGCTAGGATGAGATTCAAAGAACTGAAGACAGCAAGCCATGGTCAGGAGAGTTGTGTATAAGTTGCGGACAGACTGTGCGGGAAATGTTGATAAGTCGGTAAAACGCGCCAGCAGAAAAAGTTATCCTTTTTCATCCACATCCCAATACAGTCTTTATACAGTATCAATTTTTCTTTTAAGTTGTTGAAATCAATTCGTTTTTCGTCGCTATCCACAGAGTTGTTCCTTAGATTATCTTTATAGGAATTATATATATGCTTCTTATTAAAACCCTGCGTGACCAGCTTCTGACCCCGCTGCAAGCGGTTTCCGGCATCGTGGAGAAGCGTCATACCCTGCCAATCCTTTCCAACGTGTTGCTGGAAAAAAAGGGAAATCAACTCACCTTGTTGGCGACTGACGTTGAAATCCAGATTACCACCTCAACCGATGCCTCTTCCGGTGATGGTGACGGTGCAATCACCGTGGGTGCCCGGAAACTGCAGGACATTTTGCGTTCATTGCCGGATTCTTCTGAAGTCAGTCTGGTTCTTGACGACAAAAAATTACAGTTGCGTGCCGGCAAGAGTCGCTTCACCCTGCAAACTCTGCCTGCTGATGATTTTCCGCGTATGGCGCTGGGTGATAACAAACTGAGGAGTATTTCCGTAACGCAAAAGGCTTTCCGCCATCTGCTCGGTCAGACCCAATTTGCCATGGCCTCACAGGACGTTCGCTACTACCTGAACGGACTCTTGCTGCTCGTTGATGGTCCGGAACTGAAAGCAGTTGCGACCGACGGGCATCGTCTCGCCTATGCCAGTATGTCGCTGGAAAATATTGAAGAAGGGCCGCGCCAGGAGTTCATTTTACCGCGTAAAACGGTGATCGAACTGAATCGCCTGTTGGGTGATAGTGAAGATCCCCTGCAAATCGAGTTGTCGGCCAATCAGGTTCGTTTCCAGTTTGGTGAGGTGGTTCTGGTATCGAAACTGATTGATGGCAAGTTCCCGGATTATGAGCGTGTCATTCCGGTGGCACTGAAAAACACCGTGACGCTCAAACGTACCTCTCTCTTGCAGTCAATGATTCGTGCGGCAATTCTGACGACGGAAAAATTCCGTGGTGTGCGGTTGATGCTGGCTTCAGGTGTGTTGAAGATCATGTCGACCAATGCCGAACAGGAAGAAGCGCAGGAAGAGATTGAAGTCGATTTCAATGGCGATCTGGTAGATGTTGGTTTTAATGTCAGCTATCTACTTGATTTACTTAATAACACATCCTCAGAAAATGTCGAATGGGGATTTAATGATGCGAACTCGAGTTCGCTGCTGACCATCCCCGGTCAAAGCAATTTCAAATACGTCGTCATGCCGATGCGGATTTGATCAGCAACAGTAAATTTTATTTTTGGTTTCACGTGGAACAGGAAACAGAATGATTGAATCGAATGGCCCCGTTTACGACGAATCGAGTATCCAGCAACTGGAGGGACTTGAAGCGGTTCGTAAACGTCCGGGCATGTATATTGGCGATACCTCCGACGGTACCGGTTTGCATCACATGGTTTTTGAGGTTGTCGATAACGCGATTGACGAGGCGCTTGCCGGTCATTGCGACGACATCGTCGTCACCATTCATACCGGAAATTCCATCTCCGTTGCCGACAACGGACGTGGTATTCCAACCGGCATCAAGTTTGACGACAAGCATGAACCGAAACGCTCGGCGGCAGAAATCGTCATGTGTGTGCTACACGCTGGTGGCAAGTTCAACCACAATTCCTACAAGGTTTCCGGCGGTTTGCACGGTGTCGGTGTGTCCTGCGTCAATGCACTTTCAAAGTGGTTGCGTTTGACGATCCGCCGTGACGGTAAAAAATATCAGTTGGAATTCCGCCGCGGTCAGGTTGCTGATCGCTTGATCGAGGTACACAACGGGGTAGAGGTATCGCCCTTGCGCGTGCTCGGTGATACCGAACGGCGCGGAACCGAAGTGCACTTCATGCCCGATGAGGAAATTTTCGAGAACATCGAATTTCACTATGAAATTATCGCCAAGCGCTTGCGCGAACTTTCCTTCCTGAATAATGGCGTAAAGATCCGCCTGTTCGATCAACGCAGCGGCAAGGAAGAGAATTTCGCCTTCCTCGGTGGGGTCAAAGGTTTTGTCGAATACATCAACCGCGCAAAAACCGTGCTGCATCCCAATGTTTTCTTTTCCAGCGGCGAATCGACCAATGCCAATGATGAGGTTATTGGTGTCGAAGTCGCCATGCAGTGGAACGACTCCTATATCGAGCAGGTACTCTGTTTTACCAACAATATTCCTCAGGCAGACGGCGGAACGCACCTGACCGGCTTGCGTGCTGCGATGACCCGGGTAATCAACAAATATATCGACGAAAACGAAATCGCCAAAAAGGCCAAGGTAGATATCAGTGGCGACGATATGCGCGAAGGTCTGGCCTGTGTCCTTTCAGTGAAGATGCCGGATCCTAAATTTGCCTCGCAAACCAAGATGAAACTGGTTTCCTCGGAAGCCCGACCGGCTGTCGAAGAGGTGGTTGCCGCCAAGTTGACCGAATTCCTTGAGGAAAACCCCGTCGACGCCAAAGTGATCACCGGAAAGATTGTCGAGGCCGCCCGCGCCCGTGATGCAGCGCGCAAGGCAAGGGAAATGACGCGCCGAAAAGGTCTGCTTGACGGTGTGGGTCTGCCCGGAAAACTGGCGGATTGCCAGGAGAAGGATCCGGCGCTGTGCGAACTTTACCTCGTTGAGGGTGATTCCGCCGGTGGTTCGGCGAAGCAGGGCAGGGATCGTAAATTCCAGGCCATTTTGCCGCTCAAGGGAAAAATTCTCAACGTTGAGAAAGCACGTTTCGACAAGCTGATCGCTTCGCAGGAAATCGCCACCCTGATTACCGCGCTGGGTACCGGGATAGGTAAGGATGAATATAAACCGGAAAAACTGCGCTACCACCGTCTGATCATCATGACCGATGCCGACGTGGACGGTGCGCACATCCGTACCTTGTTGCTGACTTTCTTCTATCGGCAGATGCCGGAACTGGTCGAGGGCGGACATATCTATATTGCCCAGCCACCGCTCTACAAGGTCAAGCACGGCAAGACAGAGCGCTATCTCAAGGACGATCAGGCGCTGAATCAGTTCATGCTGAAGATGGCGCTGGAAGATGCCGCACTCGTGCCGCGCGCCGGTGCCAGCGAAATCCGCGGCGACGCCCTCGAATCCCTGGCCAGAGAATATCTGCTGGCCGAAGCGGTGATCAACCGACTGACGCACCTCATCAACCCGGAAGTGCTCTACGCATTGATCGACGCCAATCTCGAAATTGTGCTCAACGATGAAGCCAGTGCGCTGGCCAGTGCCCAGGCGCTGATGCGGGCTGTCGATGAAAAACAGGCGTTGAATATCCTGGCGCATTACGACGAAACAGAAGAAAGCTGGCAGTTGCGCCTGGAAAAAATGCTGCATGGCAACCTGAAGGTCAGCGTCATCGATGAAGACCTGCTGGTTAGTGGTGATTACGCCCAATTGCGCAAGACAGCCGAACTCCTCTCCGGTCTTTACGGCAGCGGCGCTTACATCATGCGCGGGGAAAAGAAGCAGTTCGTCAGCAGTTTTGCCGAAACCATGCGCTGGCTGCTCAATGAAGTTGAACGTGGTATCAGCAAGCAGCGTTACAAAGGTTTGGGTGAAATGAATCCCGAGCAACTCTGGGAAACGACGATGGACCCGAAGGTTCGCCGTTTGCTCCGCATTCAGGTTGAGGATGCCATCAGTGCCGACGAGATATTCACTACCTTAATGGGCGAACTCGTCGAACCACGGCGCAACTTCATCGAAACGAACGCCTTGGCGGCACGTAATATCGACGTTTGAGGATTGGTTTCACGTGAAACAGGCGTGAGGGGTTTTCTCCTCACGCCTGTTTTTTAGGCAGGTTTCTTGCGCGTAGTTGTCGCTGCTTTTTCCCCGGCCTTGGCTTTCGGCTCGCGCTTTTCAAACTCAAAGCCCACTTTGCCGTCATTGCCGCGAACCAGGAAGGCCGAGAATTTACGGCGGGTGCGTGCCGAAACGAAATCCTTGAGCAGGTCAGTGCGCCCGCTGATCAGCAGCTTTTTCATTTGTTCCGGTTCAACGTTTTGTTGCAGGATGACTTTGCCGGAACGGAAATCGCAAGCGCGTGGCGTACCGACTGATTTCTCACAGACGTAGGCCACTCCATGCTCGAAGACGCGAGCCGCGCATTTCGGGCAAGCGCCCAGACTTTCCTGACTGGAAAAATCGACTTCCTCGCCCGCTTCCGCATCAGCACCATTTTGCTGGCCGAAATCAAACTCGGTTGCATTTTCATCATTCAGGCGAACGACGGCGTTGAACGGACGCCCCATCTTGTTACGAAAGCCATTCAAGGGGCCGACCGTGCGTTCGGACAGCAGGGTTTCCACTTCGGAGGCTTCGAATTGACGTCCGGCAATGATCTTCCATAGCGAAAAATCACATTTTTTGCACAGGAATTTCTTGTAGGTTTCCTTGACCTGAGCGCCACATTTCGGGCAAGGCGTTTGCAACTCCCCAAAGTCCCCGGGAATCGTGTCGCTATCGTAAGTTTTGGCACAATCGACGATACGCTGCGTCATCGCCGCAATTTCCTTCATGAAGGTTGCGCGAGACATCTCGCCGCGCTCCATACGTGCCAATTTGTATTCCCATTCCCCGGTCAGTTCCGGGGCGGTCAGTTCGGGGATGCCGAGTCCGTTGAGCAGGGTCATTAGCGAAAATGCCTTGGCCGTCGGCTGCAAATCACGACCCTCACGCTGCAGGTACTGTTCGAGCAACAGGTTCTCGATGATCTGCGCTCGCGTGGCAGGAGTACCGAGGCCCCGTCCGGCCATCGCCGCCTTCAACTCCTCGTCATCGACCATCTTGCCGGCGCCTTCCATCGCTGAAAGCAACGTTGCTTCGGAATAACGGGCCGGTGGCCTGGTCTGATTGGCGTTGAGTTGGACTTCATCCGCATTGACGGTTTCATTGGGCTTGACCACGACCAGATTGCCTTCATCACCCTCCTGTCCTTCGCGCCCATAAACGGCCAGCCAGCCGGGATTGACCAGCACCTTGCCTTCGGTCTTGAACGGTTCGGATTCAACACGGGTGATCCGCGTGGTCAGCAGATATTCCGCGGCCGGATAGAAAACCGCGAGAAAACGTTTGACCACCAGATCGTAGAGTTTCTGTTCCGGTTCCGAGAGATGCTTCGGCGCTTGCAGGGTCGGGATGATGGCAAAGTGATCGGAAATCTTGGCGTTGTTGAAAATGCGCTTGTTCGGGACGACCCAGTGACGCGCCAGAATCTGGTGGGCGAAAGGCGAATAGCGGGCGATCAGGCCCTCATCGTGCCCCTTGCCGATCCCTTCACCGGTCAGCATGGTCAGGGTATTGCGCACCGTCGGCAGATAATCCTCCGGCAGCGCACGGGCATCGGTTCGCGGATAGGTCAGCACCTTGTGCTTTTCATAGAGCGCCTGCGCCAGTCCCAGCGTCGATTTGGCCGAAAATCCGAAACGACTGTTGGCCTCGCGCTGCAAGCTGGTCAGATCGTAGAGCAGGGGGGAGAGCTGGCTTGATGGTTTGGATTCATCCGTCACCAGCCCCGGTTTGCCCTGACATTTTGCCTGGAGAGCCTGAGCACGGGCCTCATCCCACAAGCGATCGGCGCGGGCGTGTTCGTCGTCGTCCTTGCCTTTGAATTTCTCGTCGAACCACTTGCCACGATATTCGCCGGCAACACAGGTGAAGTTGGCCTCAACCTCCCAATAGTTTCTTGGGCGGAATTTGCGAATTTTATCCTCGCGTTCGACCATCAGCGCCAGTGTCGGTGTTTGCACGCGGCCCACGGTGGTCAGGTGAAAGCCTCCGGTTTTCGAGTTGAAGGCAGTCATGGCACGGGTGCCATTGATCCCGACCAGCCAGTCCGCCTCCGAACGGCAGACGGCAGCGTCGGCCAGTCCCTGCATTTCGGAACCGGGGCGCAAGCGTGAAAAACCGTCACGGATGGCCTGCTGGGTCATTGATTGTAACCACAGGCGCTCGATGGGTTTCTTTGAAGCACAGTGCTGCACGATGTAGTTGAAGATCAGTTCACCTTCACGCCCCGCGTCGCAGGCGTTGACCAGACTGCTGACATCCTTGCGGCGGATCAGCTTGTTGAGCAGTTTCAGACGTGATTCGGTTTTTTCAATCGGGCGCAGATCAAAATTCGGGGGGATCACCGGCAGGTTGGCAAACGACCATTTTCCGCGCTTGACCTCGTGTTCTTCCGGGCAGGCCAGTTCAAGCAGGTGGCCGATGGCCGAGCAGATGACAGCATCATCGCTCTCGAAATAATCATCATGTTTGGTAAAACCGCCGAGCGCCCGGGCAATATCGGCTGCGACTGAGGGTTTTTCGGCAATGATCAGTTTTTTGCTCATGAATTTGGGGTGTTACGGAAAGTTGAATGACAAAAGAATAAGAACGGGAAGGCTGCTGAGCATCATAAAAGCACAATATGGCGCTTGGCAAGTGAAGCCGCGCGGAGGCGGTTGGCAAATCAGCCTGTTCGGAGGCGTTGGAAGCGGCCGCCGGGCAGGGAACAGAGTTCGCCAGCAAGCTCCAATTGCAGCAAGCGGGTATTGAGCGTTTCGACCGGCAAACTGCTGCGTTCGGCCAGTTCGTCGAGGGAGCAGGGGTCGAAACCGAGCAGGGCAAGCAGGGGATCTTCCGGTGTATGCAGCCTATCCGTTGTGGCAACGAAACGCCCTGAATTTGGGACAACTCCGGCCCAGCGCAGTTCAACCCGCACATCCTCGGCCGTTTCGACCAGTTTGGCACCCTGCTTGATCAACTGGTGACAGCCCCGCGACTGCGGCGAATGGATCGAACCGGGGATGGCAAAGACCTCACGTCCTTGTTCGCCCGCCA
>CAYMYD010000051.1:0-1534 GCA_964394535.1 uncultured Propionivibrio sp.
TCCAGATCGCCCATTCGCCCATTTCCTTGCCCGGCCCGATCAGCGAAAACCCGGCCGCCTTGCCTTTCCCGCCTCTGGCCGGCAGGGTGAGCCAGCCCCAGGCAGTCAGGAAGCGCGGCGAGAGCGCGATAAGCCAATGCACGACACCGAGCAGGACAGCACCGATACCGGTCCATTTATGGATGTGATACATGCGGTCAAGGCCGCCCAGATAGTCTTCCAGCCACACCGGGCGCAGTGCCAGCAGCATGCACACGCCCATCCAGATCAGCGTCCAGGAACCGGAAAGCGAGATCAGCGCCTTGCGCATCGGCAGGAATTCGGCTGAAAAACCGAGTACTTCAGGGGGTTGAACGGAGGCCCAGAGCAGCGTGATGGCCAGCGTCAGAGGAAGGGTCATTCGTTTCATAATTCACTCCAGCAAGTTGGTGAGCGTATTTTTGCATCGCCCCTGCCGGCAAAGAATTACCGAAGTGTCACGGGTTGTTGCCAATTATTTCGGGAGTACGGCATAGCGCGGGCAAGGCCCGTACAGTACCTACCGCTTCAGCTCCAGCGGCAGACCGGCAGCGACCAGCGTCACCCGTTCGCAAACGGCGGCAACGCGCTGATTGAGTCGCCCCTGCTCGTCGGCAAACAGCCGGGAGACGGCATTCATCGGCACGATGCCGCAGCCCACCTCGTTGCTGACCAGAATGATTTTTCCGGGCAAGTGCGGCAGGCAGTCGATCAGGGCGCGGGTTTCCCCGTCGAACAAGGCGCAGTCCAGCCCCTGCCCGGCCTCGGCCTGCTGCGCCGCGGCACCGGCAAAAAGCAGGTTCGACAGCCACAGCGTCAGACAATCCACCAGCAGGCAGGTATCGGCTGAAGCCTGCTGTTGCAGGCTCGCCGCCAGTTCCAGCGGTGTTTCGACCAGCCCCCAGGCGGCCGGGCGGCGGGCGCGATGATGGGCAATGCGCCGCGACATTTCGCCATCAAGCACCTGCGCGGTAGCCACATAAACGACATGGAGGCCGCTCTCCAGCGCCCGCTGCTCCGCCAGTGCACTTTTGCCCGAACGGGCCCCGCCGATGATCAGTTCTCTCATGAAGCAATCTTAGCACGGCGCGTATAATGGCCCGCTTCCCAACTTCTGCTCTCCGATCATGTCATTTTCCATCACCCCGCTTGACGACTCGCTGGTCGCCGCCCTGCAGCACAAGAACAACAACAAGACCAAGCCCTTGGGCGCGCTGGGTCAGCTTGAGGCACTGGCCTTGCAGATCGGGCGCATTCAGAACACCCTGACACCGTCGCTGGATCATCCGCAGGTACTGATTTTTGCCGGTGATCACGGTGCAGCCCGCGATGGCGTCTCGGCCTTTCCGCAGGAAGTCAGCTGGCAGATGGTGGAGAACATCCTCGCGGGCGGTGCCGCAATCAGCGTTTTTACCCGGCTGAACGGTCTGGGTCTGAAAGTGATCGACGCCGGAGTGGCCCACGAATTTGCCCCGCGCGAGATGCTCGTCAATGCCAAGATCAACCCGAACGGGAC
>CAYMYD010000051.1:1634-12287 GCA_964394535.1 uncultured Propionivibrio sp.
GCCATGCTCGGCGCGGCCGAACGCGGCCTGATCCTGCTCATCGACGGACTGATCGTCAGCTCGGCGCTGCTGGCAGCCACACGCATCGCCCCGGCCGTGCGCGACTATTGCATCTTCTGCCACCGTTCCGCCGAACCCGGCCACCGCGCCCAGCTTGCCGCGCTACAGGCCCAGCCGCTGATCGACCTCGGCCTGCGCCTTGGCGAGGCTTCGGGCGTCGCCCTGGCCTGGCCGCTCGTCCGTGCCGCCGTCGCCTTCCTCAACGAAATGGCCAGCTTTGAATCGGCCGGTGTCAGCGGCAAGGCGTGAGAGGGATGAGCGAAAGATGAAGGCTGGAAAGTGAGAATGCAGAATGCTTAAACAGGAACTTGAAACCTTCTTCGGTGCAATCCGCTTCTTCACACGGCTGCCGGTCCCGGCCTGGGTCGGGCATAGCAGTGAATCCCTGCAAAAATCGTCGCGTTACATGCCGCTGATCGGCCTGATCGTCGGCGGCCTGGGTGCGCTGGTCTTTGTCGGCACCTCGTATTTCTGGCCGAAGACGCTGGCCGTACTGGCGTCGATGATTGCCACCCTGCGCATTACCGGCGTTTTCCATGAGGACGGCTGGAGCGACATGATCGACGGCTTCGGCGGCGGCTGGGAGAAAACCCAGATCCTCAGCATCATGAAGGATTCGCGCATCGGCAACTATGGTGCCGTTGGCCTGGTCATGATGCTGCTTGGCAAATTCTGCGCGCTCATCGAATTCGACATGCAGCAACTGCCGCTGGCGCTCATCGCCGGACACGCGTTTTCACGCCTGTGTGCCAACTTCGTGATGCACCGGCTCGACTACGCGCGCGATGAGGGCAAGGCCAAACCACTCTCCACGCACATCAGCAACGGCGAACTGCTGTTCGCCACGTTCTGCGGCGTGCTGCCCTTGCTGTTTCTGCCACCGGCCCAACTCATCCCCGCCGTGCTGCTGGCCCTGCTGGCCACCGTCTGGCTGGCGCGGATGTTCCGGCGGCGCATCGGTGGCTATACCGGCGATTGTCTCGGTGCCGTGCAGCAACTGGCCGAAATCGCCTTTTACGCCGGACTACTGTGCCGCTTTTCCTGATCCGTCACCCTCGCCCGCTGATCGAGAGCGGCGTCTGCTACGGTCGGCTGGACGTCGAAGCCGACAATCCGCAGGCGCTTGCCGCTCAGTTGGCCCCGCGCCTGCCATCCGGTCTCCCGATCATCAGCAGCCCGCTGCGCCGCGCCCACGCACTGGCCGAAGCCTTGGGCGAGCGGCTCGGCACGCCGGTCAACACTGACCCGCGCCTGCGCGAAATTGATTTTGGCGACTGGGAGGGGCGACGCTGGGACGAGATCGACCGCCATGCGCTCGACGCCTGGGCCGCCGACATCCTGCATTTCGTCCCGCCCGGCGGCGAAACCGTTGCCACGCTCCAGGCCCGGGCCATCGATTTCGCCCGCAGCCTCGTCCCGCCCGACGCCATCATCGTCACCCACGCCGGCATCCTGCGCACCCTGCTCGGTCACTGGCAACAAATGCCGGTCGAAGCCTGGACGCGCCTGTCTTTCGATTATGGCGAACTGATCGAGCCAAACCTTCATTTTTTTAAAAACAGTGGCTAGTGGCTGGCGGCTGGTGAACAGGTGAAACGGCGGGCACAGCTACCCGCCTCTAACCACTAGCCACTTCATTACGCTCCACGAATGATTGACCCGGAGCGGCCATTTAGGCTATTTTCCCTCGTTTATTCCGAGCATCCCCTCATGACGCCACCAAGCACAGGCCAATCCGACTGCAAAGCCACGCCCGTCGCCGAATTGAAATTCGAGGCGGCGCTCGCCGAACTCGAAGCCATCGTTCGCCGCATGGAAGATGGTCAGTTGCCACTGGAAGAGTCGATCACCGCCTATCGGCGTGGCAGCGAGTTACGGACGCACTGCCAGCAATTGCTGAGTAGCGCCGAACAACGTATCCAGGTACTGGAAAACGGTGTGCTGCGCGACTTTGACCCGAAACAGGGAGAAACTCCATGACCCTCGCCTTCCCGGACTGGATGCACGACGTCCAGACACGTACCGAAGCGGCGCTCGCGCGCTTCCTGCCAGCCGAAACGACCCCCCCGGTGCGCCTGCATCAGGCCATGCGCTACGCCAGTCTGGGCGGCGGCAAGCGCGTTCGCCCCCTGCTGAGCTTCGCAGCGGGCGAGCTTTCTGCCGCGCCAGCGCCGCGTCTGGAAATCGCCGCCTGCGCGGTCGAACTGATTCACGCCTACTCGCTGGTACATGACGATCTGCCGTGCATGGACAACGATGTGCTGCGCCGTGGCCGTCCGACCTGTCATATCGAATACGACGAGCCGACGGCCCTGCTGGTCGGTGACAGTCTGCAATCCTTGGCCTTTGAACTGCTCACCCGCGAGCCGCTGGGGGCACCGCAAAACCAGTTGAACATGGTCAGCCTGCTCGCGCACGCCAGCGGCTCGCTGGGCATGGCCGGGGGTCAAGCGATTGACCTCGCTGCCGTCGGACAGGCGCTGGATCAGCCTGCGCTTGAACAGATGCACGCGCTCAAGACCGGCGCGCTGATCCGTGCCGCCGTGCTGCTGGGCGCGCGCTGCGGCGAGCCCTTGCGTGCGGAAGCGCTGGCGTCGCTGGAGCACTATGTCAAACATGCCGGACTGCTGTTTCAGGTGGTCGATGACATCCTCGACTGCACGGCCAGCACGGCCACGCTTGGCAAGACGGCGGGCAAGGACGCGGCGGCCCATAAACCCACCTACGTCAGTCTGCTCGGCCTCGAACCGGCGCGCGAACTGGCCGAGACCCTGCACAGCGAAGCAATTACCGCGCTGTCGTGCTTTGGCGAACGCGCCGCCCGGCTGATAGCCCTGACCGAATTCATTGCCCACCGCAAGTTTTAACCGACCTGTCCGCCATGACGACCTATCCCCTGCTCGACACCATCAACCATCCGGCCCGGCTGCGTGAACTGGCAGTGGAGCAATTGCCGGCACTAGCCGAGGAATTGCGCCGTTTCCTGATCGAATCGGTGGCGCAGACGGGGGGTCACCTCTCGTCAAATCTCGGCACAATCGAACTGACCCTGGCCCTGCACTACGTTTACAACACGCCGGAAGACCGGCTGGTGTGGGATGTCGGCCATCAGACCTACGCGCACAAAATCCTCACCGGACGACGCGAGGGCATGGCCCGTCTGCGCAGTCACGGCGGCGTTTCCGGCTTCCCGAAACGTAGCGAAAGCGAATTCGACACCTTCGGCGTCGGTCACTCCTCGACCTCGATCTCGGCAGCACTGGGCATGGCCCAGGCCACCCGCCTGAAGGGTGAAAACCGGCATACGGTAGCCATCATCGGCGATGGCGCGATGTCCGCCGGACAGGCTTTCGAGGCCCTGAACAATGCCGGGGTTGCCGATGCCAACATGCTGGTCATCCTCAACGATAACGACATGTCGATCTCACCGCCGGTCGGGGCGCTGCACAAGCATCTGGCGCGCATCCTCTCCGGCAGCGCCTTCAACGCCGCGCGCAAGGCCGGGGAAAAGATGCTCAGTGTCTCGCCCTCGCTGCTCGAATTCGCCAACCGCGTTGAAGGACACGTCAAGGGACTGCTGAGCCCCGGAACACTGTTCGAGGAACTCGGTTTCAACTACATCGGCCCGATTGACGGCCATGACCTTGACGCGCTGATCCCCACCCTGCAAAACCTGCAAAAGCTTCCGGGGCCGCAATTCCTGCACGTCATCACCAAAAAAGGGCAGGGCTACAAACTGGCCGAAGCCGACCCGGTGCGTTACCACGGCGTCTCGAAATTCCAGCCCGACCTGGGGCTGGATGGCGAAAAGCCAGGTGATCGGCCCAGTTATACGCAGATTTTCGGGGACTGGTTGTGCGACATGGCGGCAGCCGACGACCGCCTTGTTGCCATCACCCCGGCGATGGGCGAGGGCTCCGGCATGATGCGCTTTGCCGAACGCTTCCCGACGCGCTATTTTGACGTCGGCATCGCCGAGCAGCACGCCGTCACCTTTGCGGCGGGCCTGGCCTGCGAAGGCTTGCGTCCGGTGCTGGCGATTTACTCGACCTTCCTGCAACGCGGTTACGACCAGTTGCTGCACGATGTCGCCCTGCAAAACCTGCCAGTCGTTTTTGCCCTAGACCGGGGCGGGCTGGTCGGAGCCGACGGCCCGACGCATCACGGCACTTTCGACCTTTCCTACATCACCTGCATTCCGAACATGGTGCTGATGACCCCCGCCGACGAAAACGAATGTCGCCGGATGCTGACCACGGCCTTCCACCATGAGGGCCCGGCGGCCGTACGCTACCCGCGTGGCGCGGGCATGGGCGTCAAACCGGACAAGGCACTCAGCGCGCTCCCCCTCGGCAAGGGCGAGATTCGCCGCCAGGGTCGGCAAGTCGCCCTGCTGGCCTTTGGCGCGATGCTTGCCCCGGCACTGGCCGCCGCCGAAGAACTGGATGCCACCGTCGCCAACATGCGCTTTGTCAAACCCATCGACCGTGAATTGATTCTGCAACTGGCTGCGGAACATTCCCTGCTGGTCAGCGTCGAAGAGAATGTGCTGATCGGCGGAGCCGGATCGGAAGTTGCCCGGGTACTGGAAGAGGCCGGCAGCACCGTCAGCTTTGTGCGCATCGGCCTGCCCGATCGCTTTATCGACCACGGTGATCAAGCCCTGCTGCTCGCCGAAACCGGTCTCGACAAGAACGGTATTCTTCAGAAAGTCCACTCATGCCTGAAACCACAGGACAAGCCATGAACGCCGCTGCCACCCCCATGGCCGACGTGCAGAATCTGGCCGATACGCGCCATATCGCCATCAACCGGGTCGGCATCAAGTCCATCCGTCACCCGGTCAAGGTGCTCGACCGCACGGGTGGCATGCAGCACACCATCGCCGTGTTCAACATGTACGTCAGCCTGCCGCACAACTACAAAGGCACGCACATGTCGCGCTTCGTGGAGATTCTCAACCGCCGCGAACGCGAAATCTCCATTGAAAACTTCCCGGCCATGCTGCATGAAATGGCGCAAAAACTCGAAGCCAAGAGCGGCCATATCGAGATGAATTTTCCTTACTTCATCAGGAAGCAGGCGCCGGTTACCGGCACGCCGAGCCTGATCGACTACGACGTGACCTTGAGCGGCGAAATCTGCCACGGCGAAATCGTTTCAACGGTCAAGGTGGTCGTCCCGGTCACCAGCCTGTGCCCCTGCTCCAAGAAGATTTCCGAGCGCGGCGCGCACAACCAGCGCTCGCACGTCACCGTCACCGCCCGCCTGCTGGAACACGTGTGGATCGAGGAAATCGTGCAACTGGTCGAAGCCCAGGCCTCGTGCGAACTCTTCGGCCTGCTGAAGCGTCCGGACGAAAAATACGTCACCGAACGCGCCTACGACAACCCGAAGTTCGTCGAAGACATGGTGCGTGACGTCGCCGCCTGCCTCAACGCCGAAAAACGCATCGCCGCCTACGTGGTCGAATCGGAAAACTTCGAGTCAATCCATAACCATTCGGCGTACGCGCTGATCGAGAACACGCGGTCAGCGTGAAATACAGTGGCTGGTGATTTGTTCGTTCCCACGCTCCCGCGTGGGAACGTTGCCTTTGGGCGCTCCTGCGCCCCGGCGCTCTGATCGGGCTGCCACGTTTGCTGCTTGTGGCGCTCAGTTCCCCGCGATCTTCATTTCCCCGACCAGAATCGAGCCGACCTGTTTCGAGCCGCGCACCAGCACGTCCTTGCCGACGGCGGTGATGTTGCGGAACATCTCGCGCAGGCTGCCGGCGATGGTGATTTCCTCGACCGGATAGGCGATCTCGCCGTTCTCGACCCAGTAACCGGCCGCTCCCCGCGAATAATCGCCATTGACGTAATTGACCCCCTGTCCGAGCAGTTCGGTGACCAGCAGGCCGCGTCCCATTTGCCGCAGCAGACCGGCAAAATCGTGTTCGCCGGGATGCACGATCAGGTTGTGACAGCCGCCCGCGTTGCCGGTGCTTTGCATCCCCAGCTTGCGCGCCGAGTAGGTGCCGAGGAAGTAAGCCTGCAATATCCCGTCTTCGACCACCTCGCGCTCGCGTGTTGCCACGCCGTCGTTGTCAAAGCGGCTGCTGGCCAGCGCGCCGGGCAGATGGGGCCGTTCGCTGATGCGCACCGCTTTTGAAAACACCGGCTGACCCAAGCTGTCGAGCAGAAACGAAGTCTGCCGGTACAGGCTGCCACCGCTCGCCGCATGGACGAAATTACCGATCAGCGAAGCCGCCAGCGGTGCTTCAAACAACACCGGCACCTTGCAGGTTCTGATCTTGCGCGCCCCCAGACGTGACAGCGCACGCCGCGCCGCGTAATCGCCAATCGCCTCGGGTGCGGCAATTTCCGCCGGGTTGCGCGAGGTCGAATACCAGTCCTCACGCTGCATCGCGTCATCGCGTCCGGCGATCAGCGAACAGGCCAGATAATGCCGCGAAGTCGGGCAGCCCCCCATGAACCCGAGACTGTTGGCAGAAACAAACTGCCCTTCCTGCAAGGAAACGCTTGCACCTTCCGAATTGGCGATCAGCGGACTCACGGCAAAGGCCGCCTGCTCGCAACGCCGCGCCAGCTCGATGGCCTGTTCGACGCTCAACTGCCAGGGATGGTAGAGATCAAGATCCTGCGCGGCATCGGCGCGGCTTGCCAGCAGGTGTGCTTCGGGCAATCCGGCGCAGGGGTCGGCCGCCGTGAAACGGGCGATGTTGAGCGCGGCTTCGACCGTCTCGCGCAGGGCCGCCGTGGAAAAATCGGCGGTACTGGCATTCCCCTTCCGCTGCCCCAGATAAACCGTCACGCCGATCCCCTTGTCGCGGTTGTACTCGATGGTTTCGACCTCGCCGCAACGCACCATGACGGACTGCCCGAAGCCTTCCGAAACATCAACTTCACAAGCGCTGGCGCCGGCTTTTCGGGCATGGCCGAGCACTTCGTCGGCCAGATTCTGCAGGGTACTCAGGGGATGGGTGAAGCGCGATGCGCCTGGCAGCGCAGCGGAAGATCGGGACATGGGAAAGCAGCCGGTGATGAAAAGCCGCTATCATAGCAGCTTCGTTCACGCCCTCACGCCCAGCCCCATGACTGACGACACCCTTGCCCCGCCCCTTTCCAAAACCCGCCGCAAGCAGGCGATGGAAGACCTGCAAGCCCTTGGCGAAGCGCTGGTCGAACTCTCTTCCGAGCGGGTGAAACGGCTTGATATTCCCGATGATTTGCGTGAGGCGATCAGCGAAGCGCAGCGCATGACGCGCCACGACGAGGCGCGGCGGCGGCAGATGCAGTTCATCGGCCGCCTGATGCGTGATGTCGAAGCCGAGCCGATCCGCGCCGAACTTGCCCGGGTGCGCGGCGAATCCGCCGAGGAAACAGCACGCCTGCACCGCCTGGAGAAACTACGCAACGACCTGCTGGCTGACGAAAAGCTGCTGCACGAAATCGCTGTCCGCTATCCGGCGGCTGACCTGCAACACCTGCGCGCCTTGCGCCGCGCCGCCCTCAAGGAGCAGCACGAAAACCGCCCACCGCGCAGTTACCGGGCCATTTTCCAGCAACTCAAGGCGCTGGAGGAAGAAAAAACCACTTCGGAAGCGTGAGGCGCCCTGTAGTTTATTCCGCCGACTGCCGGTAACGCCCGATCTCGTAGTTGCTGCCGCTGGTTTCCAGTTCGATCGGCGAGAGCAGATAGCGCTTGCCGCCATCGATGAATTCCAGGCTTTCGCGCACGTCGAAGCTGCCCAGCGGCATGGCCAGGCGTATCTCGCCGCTTTCATCACCTTCCAGCAGACAGATCCCCGGAATGGCACCGGTGGCCGAGAAACCCGAGCTGCGGGGACGCAATTCCACGCTTCTGGCCTGACGTGACAGCGCCTTGATGCCGACGTGGGCATGCCCCTCGGCTTCCTGGCTGAAACGCCGGACCACCCCCAGCACCCAGTTCTCCCCGCCCTCGGGTTGCAGGCACATCAGCGCGCCGATCTTCAACCAAGCGGAAAGCACCTCGACACGCGCACGGAACCCCCCCAGGCTGACATCCTCGACCACCCAGCTTTCCGCCGTGCGCTCCTTGCCGAGCCGCGCCACATCACCGGAAAACAGCGTGAAGCAATCATCAAAACCCTGCAACACCGAGATCCGCGTCTTCACCGGATGGCGCGGATGCTCACGCTGCGGCGGCTGTGGCGACCAGTTGCCCGCCAGATGACGCAGCACCGGCAACACCACCTTGGGCGAGTAATCGCTCCCCAGACTGAGTTCTTTCGGCATCTCGCCTCGTTCGACCTGACGTATCAGCTCGCCAAGCCCTTGCGGCGCGCTCCCGCGCGAGAAAAAGCGCAGGCCGGGCAATGACGCCCCAAGCTTTTCCGGCTGCCCCACCAGACGCACCGGCGCGCTTCCGCTGGCGACATCAATCCAGTAGGTACTATCCGGCTGGCAGCTTTCGGAAAAGACAAAGCCGGGCAGCAGATGGGCAATCAGGCGGTCGGCCAGTTCGATTTCCAGCGGCATCAGGCTGTCCGTTGCCGACGCCGCCAGCACAATGGCCTGCAAATACAGTTGGCTGACCGTGCTCAGCCCCTGCTGCGCCGGATAAAGCTGAACCGGCTTTTGTGCAACCCCTTCCTCGACCGCCGCCAGATACGGCAGGCCGAGACCGCGCCACAAATCCTCGCCGATCACGCCATAACGATAGCCGACCCATTTGATCTGTATCGCCCGTGCCGCCAGCAGTCGCGCCAGCGCCAGCGGCAACTGCGCGCGCAGGGCATCATTGCCTTTTTCTTTCGGATTGCGGCGATAGCGATCGACACAGACGGCATAAAGGCTCGACACCTCGCCCCAGTAATTGAAGCCCATCGACCACAGCCGCCGCTCTTCACTACGCGACAGACGGGGCGAATTCAGGTAATCGCGGGTCAGGCGGCGAATGTGGAACTGCGCGGCATCGTCAAGCTGGCGCACCACGTCGAACAGATGATCGGTACGAAAGCCCTCGACATGACGCAGCGACTCGAACCAGCCATAAATCTCGTCTGCCGCCTTGAAAGCGTTATCAAGCGGCAACTCCGCAATCACCCGCTTGACCTCCTTGGCATCCCCCAGCGGGTGTTGCGGACGTGAAGAAAAAAGATTCAGGATCACAATCAAATCCTTCCCGGTCATCGACCGTATGCTCATAGGCTTCAATCATATAGGGAGAAGCTGGAAGTAGGAAGCTGCAATTCATGGAGGACACGGCACTGGAATTGCATTGCGCCCGGTCTCCCGACCCGACCTTCCCTTACAATAGCGCTTTCCGTAAGCGCTGAAAAACCATCATGCAAGCCTACCTCGACCTGATGCGCCATGTTTATGAACACGGCGGCGAAAAATCCGACCGCACCGGCACTGGCACCCGCTCGGTGTTTGGCTGGCAGATGCGTTTTGACCTGGCGGCCGGTTTCCCCGTACTGACCACCAAGAAGCTGCACCTCCGGTCGATCATCCATGAGCTGCTGTGGTTCCTGCGCGGCGACACCAACATCCGTTCCCTGCAGGAAAACGGCGTACGCATCTGGGACGAATGGGCCGACGAAAACGGCGACCTCGGCCCGGTCTACGGCCATCAGTGGCGACACTGGAAAACCCCGGACGGACGCGAGATCGACCAGATCACCCGCCTGCTGGACAGCCTGAAAAACAATCCCGATTCGCGCCGCCACATCGTCACCGCCTGGAACCCCGGCGATGTCGAGGACATGGCGCTGCCGCCCTGCCACGCCCTGTTCCAGTTCTACGTCGCTCCGGCCACGCCGGGTGATAGCGATCCGCGCCCGAAACTCTCCTGCCAGCTTTACCAGCGCAGTGCCGACATCTTCCTCGGCGTGCCCTTCAACATCGCCTCCTACGCCTTGCTAACGCTGATGCTGGCGCAGGTCTGCGATTACCGGCCCGGCGATTTCGTCCATAGCTTTGGCGACGCGCACCTCTACAGCAACCATTTCGAACAGGTGCGCCTGCAACTTTCGCGCACGCCGCGCCCCTTGCCGACCATGCGCCTCAACCCGGCGGTACGCGATCTCTTTGCCTTCCGCTTCGAGGACTTCAGCCTCGAAGGCTACGATCCGCACCCGCATATCGCCGCGCCGGTCGCGGTGTAAACGGCGGGGAGGAACAATGAGCGAGGCGTCAAACCAGGCAGGATCAACCGTTCTCTCGCTGATTGCCGCCGTGGCCCGGCAAGGGGTCATCGGCAAGGATAACCGCCTGCTCTGGCATCTGCCGGAGGACATGAAATACTTCCGTGAAACCACGCGTGGCCGACCGGTGATCATGGGACGCAAGACCTGGGAATCGCTACCGGAAAAATTCCGCCCGCTACCCGGACGGCACAACCTCGTCGTCAGCCGCAACCCGGCCTACCCGGCCCCCGGCGCAACACTGGTTGCCTCGCTGGCCGAAGCCATCAAACACGCCGGTGAAGGTGAAATCTTCGTCATCGGCGGCGAAACACTCTACCGTCAGGCTCTGCCACTGGCACAGCGCCTCTATCTCACCGAGATCGACCGCGACTTTGACGGCGACGCCTTCTTCCCGG
>CAYMYD010000052.1:0-7736 GCA_964394535.1 uncultured Propionivibrio sp.
CTGATTCAGACGAGCGCTCGACATTTCGTACACAGTATTTAACATCATCCCCCCATGCACCCATCGCACGCTGTGCACCGCCTGCTGTGCGACAGGCGGCTATCATTTCAGCTTTGACGCTCTCTGGCGCTGCCCGGCGTTGCACGTCCTTTACACAGTTGGATATGGCTTCGCTATCGCTAACCGGTTCAGGCACTGGAGCAGCTTGTTTTGCTGCCGCCTGACGCTGTTGCTGGACTTGGTATTCCGTTTGAGCGTTGGCCTTGCTTTGGTCAAGAGCGGCAGATTCATCCTCTAACCGTGCGGCTCGTTGCTGGGCCTCATATTGCTGTTGCTTGGTCACGGGGGCGCGATCCGGCACAACCTCCGAGCTATTGCCAGATTTACAAGGCGTGTCAGAAAACTGTGTTTTGCCGTCAGCGCCTTTGCATTTGAACACCTGCGCATTGGCCTGACCGATTGTGGTTATCAGCAGCAGCAAAAAAAATGAGTTTTTGGTCACGGGCATTCCTGTTCGGCGAAATAATCAACGCACTGACGGGCATAATAGAGCTTGCAAACCATCGGAGATGAAAGAATAGCCTTCCTTCGAAGGAGGCTTCAACCTTACCGCACTGGATGCTCCAAGAGAAAGGTTCGAGAGTGTTTTGAATGCTACGCTCAATTGAAGAGTCGCCCCATTAAGCCAAGGAACGATTTAATTCTTGCTTCACCGATGGGCTTCTACGAACAAATCGACTACTTGTCCCTACGCTCCGGAATCTTGATTCCGTCACGGTCGTTCTCATGTCGCCAAGCAATAAATCCGCCAATGGCCTTTCCCTGCGCCATTGCCGTTTCATACTCCACAAGAAAATCCGCGTAGTCCTGATTTAAGCGCCTTTGTTTTTCTTTTTGATCTTGTTTCATTGCACGGTTCAACTGACTATTGGGTGACCGAAAACGTAATCCCGGCGTGCCCTCACCACAAAAACAAGAAAGGCCTGCATCGCTGCAGGCCTTGGGAATGCTGGTGGTGATGGGCAGAATTGAACTGCCGACCTATGGGTTATGAATCCATCGCTCTAACCAACTGAGCTACATCACCGTAGGGAGCGCGATTATAGGTTTTGCCTCGGCACGGGTCAACCACGCTTCAATCACCAATCATCCAATCACCCCCTCAGAAACGCAGGTTGAACGGTTACAACGACTCCTGACATACAAGCATCCCTGCTGACACGCAATGATTGACTCGGAAAAAAAGAACGCGGATACTGAATTTCATTCGAGGTTTCGTGTTTTAGGGGGGCTTTTGGTCGATTCCGTTTCGCCGGTCGTGGTCATTCATGGCGGTGCCGGCACACTTTCACGTTCGCTTATTACACCTGAACGCGAGGCGGCTTATCGGGCGGCGCTGCAGGAGATTGCTCTCGCAGCTCAGACGCTGCTGGCGCAAGGTGTGGCGGCGCTTGACGTAGTGACCGAAGCGGTACGCCGCTTCGAGGAATGTCCGCTGTTCAACGCCGGGAAAGGCGCGGTCTATACCGCCGACGAGCGTCATGAACTCGATGCCTGCGTGATGCGCGGCAGCGATCTGGCGGTTGGCGCTGTGGCCGGGGTGACGCGTCTGCGCAATCCGGTGCTGGCCGCGCGTGAAATTCTGCTGGCGGGTGGCCCGGTGCTGCTGATTGGCGAGGGGGCGGAACGTTTCTGCAGTGGGCGCGGGTTGGAAAGCGTGTCGCCGTACTGGTTCGGCACGCCGGAGCGGCTGGCGCAGTTGCGTGCGGTTCAGACCGCCGGGAGCCGTCAGGCGCTCGATCACGACGGGCAGAGTCTCCTGGCGGCAAAAGCGCCCAGACCCGCCGACGCACCGCTCGACGAGCGCCATAAATTCGGCACGGTGGGCGCGGTGGCGCTGGATACGCAGGGCCATCTGGCGGCGGCGACCTCGACCGGTGGGCTGACCAACAAGCTGCCGGGGCGGGTCGGTGATTCGCCGCTGGTCGGCGCAGGAACCTACGCCAATGACCGCACGGTGGCGGTTTCCTGTACCGGTGTCGGCGAAGCCTTTATCCGTGGCATGGCGGCTTACGAGGTGTCGGCACTGCTTGAATACGCCGGCCTGACGCTGGCCGAGGCCACGCAGCGCGTGATCCGGGACAGACTGCCGCCGCTGGGGGGGGATGGTGGCCTGATCGCCGTCGACAAGCTTGGCAACATCGCCCTGCCGTTCAATACGCAAGGCATGTACCGTGGCTGGGCGCGCGTCGGGCAAGCGCCGGTATGCGCCATTTATGCAGGTGAAGATGATGGCGAAATCTCGCGGAGTGTTCCCTGATCATGCCGGATAGCCAGAAAAAACGTGTTCTGGAGGTCGCCGGGCTGAGCGTGACGTTTCGCACCGAGACGCGTGAAGTGCAGGCCGTTCGTGACCTCTCTTTCCATGTGGATGCCGGTGAGACGCTGGCGATTGTCGGCGAATCGGGTTCCGGCAAGTCGGTTTCCTCGCTGGCGCTGATGCGTCTGGTGGAACAGGGCGGCGGACGGATCGACAGCGGACGCATGACGCTGACCCGGCGCAACGGGCAGAGCCTCGATCTGGCCAAAGCCAGCCAGGCGGAAATGCGCCACCTGCGTGGTGCCGATCTGGCGATGGTGTTCCAGGAGCCGATGACTTCGCTCAACCCGGTCTTCACCATCGGCGAACAGATTGCCGAATCGATCAGCCTGCACCAAGGCAAGAGCAAGAGCGAGGCGCTGGCCGAAGCCCTGCGCATGCTCGATCTGGTACGTATTCCCGAGTCAAGGAATGTCCTGGGGCGGCATCCGCACCAGCTTTCCGGCGGCATGCGTCAGCGCGCGATGATTGCCATGGCGCTGGCCTGCAAACCCGCCCTGTTGATCGCCGACGAGCCGACGACGGCGCTGGACGTGACGATCCAGGCACAGATCCTGGCGCTGATCCAGCAATTGCAGCATGAACTCGCGATGGGTGTGATCTTCATCACGCACGACATGGGCGTGGTCGCCGAAGTGGCGGATCGTGTGCTGGTCATGCTGCGCGGCAAAAAGGTCGAGGAGGGCAGTTGTGCCGGTCTTTTCGCCTGTCCGCTGGAGCCTTATACCCGCGCCCTGCTGGCCGCCGTGCCGCGCTTGGGCGCGATGAGCGGTCTCGATTTTCCGGCGCGTTTTCCGCTGGTGAATGCGGACGGCAAGGGGCCGGCGGCGAGGGGCGAACCGGACGCCGTGGCCATGCCCGACACGGTGCGCCACGATCAACCGCCGGTGCTGACAGTGCGCGATCTGGTGACGCGCTTTCCCCTGCGTGATGGCTTCTTTGGCCGGGTAAAACGGCAGGTGCATGCGGTCGAACACCTCAGTTTCGTGCTGCACGCCGGGGAAACCCTGTCGCTGGTTGGCGAATCCGGCTGCGGGAAATCCACCACCGGGCGTTCGCTGGCTCGGCTGATCGAATTTGACGGCGGTCACGTCGAACTCGCCGGGCGTGACATCGCCGGTCTGCAGGGGCGTCCGCTGCAGGCCCTGCGCCGTGACATCCAGTTTGTCTTTCAGGACCCGTTTGCCTCGCTCGACCCGCGTCTGACCGTCGGCTTTTCGGTCATGGAGCCGATGCTGGTGCATCAGCTGTGTTCGGAAGCCGAAGCGCAGGCGCGGGTGCGCCAGCTGCTGGTCAAGGTCGGCCTGCCCGCCGACATGGCGCACCGCTATCCGCACGAATTCTCCGGCGGGCAACGCCAACGGATCGCCATCGCCCGCGCGCTGGCCCTGAATCCCAAGGTGGTGATCGCCGACGAGGCGGTTTCTGCGCTGGACGTGTCGATCCGGGCGCAGATCATCAATCTCCTGCTCGACCTGCAGCAGGAGTTTGGCATCGCCTTCCTGTTCATTTCGCACGATATGGCCGTGGTCGAGCGCATCAGCCACCGGGTGGCGGTGATGTATCTCGGGCAGATCGTCGAAATCGGGCCGCGCCGCGCCGTCTTCGAAAATCCGCAACATCCCTATACCCGACGCCTGATGGCCGCCGTCCCGGTAGCCGATCCGAAGCGCCGACGCGCCCGTGAATTGCAGTGCGACGAAATCCCCAGTCCGATCCGTTCGCTGGATAATCCGCCGCTGGTTGCGCCATTGCATGAAGTCGGTGCCGGTCATTTTGTCGCACGGCATGCGGTGGGAGGTGCGTTTTAACGCCGTTTCAGGTTTTTGGTAACACCCGTCAGCTGGAAGCCGAAGTTTGTTGTTTCTTTTTTTATTGTTCTTACAGGGAGTTTATATGAAGCCGGAAATCAGCAAAATTTTTGCCGCGCTGGTGCTGTGTGGTATGGCGGCGGGCGCGCAAGCCGCTGGCGATGTGGTGATCGCCGTCGCCTCAACCCTCACCACGACGGACCCTTACGATGCCAACGACACCTTGTCGCAGGCCATCGCCAAAACCTTCTATCAGGGCCTGTTCGGCTTTGACAAGGACATGAAACTGATCCCGGTGCTGGCCGAGAGCCAGAGCGTCAGTGCCGATGGCCTCACCTATACCATCAAGCTCAAGACCGGCATCAAGTTCCATGACGGCACGCCCTTCAACGCCGAGGCGGTGAAGGTCAATTTCGACCGCGTGACCAATCCCGAGAACAAGCTCAAACGCTATAACCTGTACAAGAACATCGCCAAGACCGAGGCTGTTGACGCGACGACGGTACGCTTCACACTCAAGGAACGCTTCTCGCCGTTCATCAACTCGCTGGCGCATCCTTCCGGCGTGATCATTTCACCGACGGCGCTGGCCAAGTACGGCAACAAGGGCATTGCCCAGAACCCGGTCGGTACCGGTCCGTTCAAGTTCGTCGACTGGAAGACCACCGACTACCTGAAAGCGGCGAAATGGGAAGGCTACTGGCGCAAGGGCTATCCCAAGGTCGATAGCATTACCTGGCGGCCGGTGGTCGATAGCAACACCCGCGTCGCGGTGATGCAGACCAACGAGGCACATTTTGCCTATCCGATGCCGCCCGAAATGGTGGAAACCCTGGCGAAGAAAGCCAGCCTGGAAATCACCAGCTCGCCGTCGATCGTGCAGCGCTACCTCGCCATGAACGTCCTGCAGAAGCCTTTCGACAATCCGAAAGTGCGTCATGCGCTGAATTACGCGATCAACAAGGACGCGCTCAACAAGGTGGCCTTCGCCGGCTATGCCATCCCGGCGGAAGGCGTGGTGCCGCAAGGCGTCGAATACTCGATCAAGCTGGGCCCGTGGCCTTACGATCCGGCCAAGGCGCGTGCCCTGCTCAAGGAAGCCGGCTATCCCAACGGTTTCGAAACGACCCTGTGGTCAGCTTACAACCACACCACCGCACAGAAGGTCATCCAGTTCGCCCAGCAACAACTGGCGCAGGTCGGCATCAAGGCGCAGATCCAGGCGCTGGAGGCCGGTCAGCGGGTCGAGCGCGTTGAAAGTGCGCAAGACCCGGCCACCGCCCCGGTCCGCATGTATTACACCGGCTGGTCTTCATCGACCGGCGAAGCGGACTGGGCCTTGCGTCCCCTGCTGGCTTCGGAATCCTGGCCGCCCAAGATGTACAACATGAGCTATTACAAGAATGAAAAGGTCGATGCCAACATCGCCAAGGCGCTCAACACCACCGACAAGGCGGAAAAAGCCCGGCTCTACACCGAAGCCCAGGAACTGATCTGGAAGGATGCACCGTGGGTGTTCCTGTCCACGGAACGCCTGATTTCGGTGCGCGCGCGCAATCTTTCGGGCTTCCACGTCATGCCGGACGGCAGCTATGAGTTCAATGAACTGGAACTGAAATAAAACACCCGACCTTCTCTCTTGTCATGGAGGAGCGCACCCCGGCCACGGGGAAAGCACTCGGCAAGGGAGAAGGTCTGACCACTAGCCACAAATCACTAACCACTGCTCTTCATGACCAATTACCTGTTCCGACGCCTGCTTGGTCTGTTGCCGACGCTGCTGATCGTGGCCGTGCTGATCTTCATGTTCCTGCATTTGCTACCGGGCGATCCGGCGCGACTGGCCGCCGGGCCAGACGCCGATCCGGAAACAGTGGAACTGGTGCGCCGCGATCTGGGGCTGGATCTGCCTTTGCATGAACAGTTCGTGCGTTATTTTTCGCACGCGCTACGAGGGGATTTTGGTACATCAATCCGCACCAAGCGCCCGGTGGCGAGCGAGATCGGCGCGCGTTTCGCGCCAACCTTCTGGCTGACCGTGACCGCGATGAGCTGGTCCGTCCTGATCGGGCTCGCGCTCGGCATGGTCTCCGCTGTCTGGCGCAACCGCTGGCCTGACCGGGTCGGCATGACGCTGGCTGTTTCGGGAATTTCCTTCCCTGCGTTCGCGCTGGGCATGCTGCTGATGCAGATTTTTTCGGTGCAACTGGGCTGGCTACCGACCGTCGGTGCCGATTCCTGGAAGCATTACATCCTGCCTTCACTGACGCTGGGCGCCGGCGTGGCCGCAGTGATGGCGCGTTTTACGCGCAGTTCCTTCATCAACATCCTCAAGGAAGATTATGTGCGCACGGCGCGTGCCAAGGGCTTGAATGAAACCGTGGTGGTCGCCAAACACGCCTTCCGCAATGCCCTGATTCCGATCGTCACGATGATGGGCCTGCAATTCGGCTTCCTGCTCGGCGGCTCGATTGTCGTTGAAGTCGTCTTCAACTGGCCCGGCATGGGACGACTGCTTGTCGATGCCGTCGATATGCGCGACTACCCGATCATTCAGGGGCTGGTGTTACTCTTTTCGCTCGAATTCATCCTCATCAACCTGGCGGTGGATGTCCTCTACGCCGTCATCAATCCGACCATCCGCTTCAAATGATGCCACCAAGCCCTGATTCCACGAGCGCACCGCAGGCCGTGCGCACCCCGGCAGCCGAGTTCTGGCGCAAATTCAAGCGTCAGCGGGTTGCGCTGGTCGCCTGCGGGTTCATCCTGTTTCTCGTGCTGGTGGCTTTGCTGGCCCCGTGGCTGGTGCCTTTCGACCCGGAAAACTTTTTCGACTACGACGTGCTGAACGCACCGCCCTCGGCAGCGCACTGGTTCGGCGTCGATGCCATGGGGCGCGATATTTTCAGTCGCATCCTGATGGGCACGCGCATCTCGCTGGCCGCCGGTTTCATCTCGGTCGCTGCCGGTGCGCTCGTCGGCACCACACTCGGCATGTTCGCCGGTTACTACGAAGGCTGGTGGGACCGGATCGTGATGCGCATGTCCGACGTGCTGTTTGCCTTTCCGGGCATTCTGCTGGCCATCGGCATCGTTGCCATTCTCGGTTCCGGCATGAGCAACGTCATCATCGCCGTGGCGATTTTCAGCGTCCCGGCCTTTGCCCGCCTGGTGCGCGGCGATGTGCTGACCCTGAAGCACCAAACCTATATCGAAGCGGTACGCTCGATCGGCGCTTCCGATAGCGTCATCATGCTGCGCCACCTGCTGCCGGGAACGATTTCCTCGGTCGTCGTGTACCTGACCATGCGCATCGGCACCTCGATCCTGACCGCCGCGAGCCTCTCCTTCCTCGGCCTGGGCGCCCAACCACCGACCCCGGAATGGGGCGCAATGCTCAACGAAGCGCGCGCCGACATGATGACCGCGCCGCACATCGGCCTTTTCCCCAGCCTGGCGATTTTCGTCACCGTTCTCGCCTTCAACCTGCTCGGTGACGGCCTGCGCGACGCGCTGGATCCCAAGCTCGACAACCAGTGAGGCTT
>CAYMYD010000052.1:7836-12248 GCA_964394535.1 uncultured Propionivibrio sp.
ATTGAAACTGGCGAAAAAGCGTATGAAGGAGGTTTTAAATGGATGAACTGCATTACAGCCCTATCCGTCATGACCATCAGGCTTTTCTGGAGAAAGCAAAAAAGCGAGAGGGGTTTTCTGACGCCCTTGATGCCATGACCTTGGATAAACAGGGTAAGGATAAGATGCCATTGACGGTACTTCCCTTAACCACACAAGGCGCACCACGCATCGGCCAGCTACCGAGCGGGGCGCTGGATGCGATCAACGATGTTCCCGGCGTTTCCGTCGGCCATTGCACGCTGGACGCGGGGGCCGTACAGAGCGGCGTCTCCATCGTTCTGCCGCAGCCCGGCAATCTTTTCCTGAAAAAGATACCGGCAGGTCTGGCGGTCATCAATGGCTTTGGCAAGAGTGCGGGGCTGATGCAGGTGCAGGAGTTGGGCACGATCGAATCGCCGATTGCCCTGACCACGACCTTTGCCACCGGAATCGTCAGCACGGCGCTGATCCGCGACACGCTGACGCAGGTTCCCGAACTCGGACGAAATCTGCCGACGCTCAACCCGCTGGTTTTCGAGTGCAATGACGGCTGGCTCAACGATGCACAGGCGCTGGCCGTGCAGGAGGCTCATGTGCAGCAGGCCTTGCAGGCCGCCCGCGCCGCGCCGCCCGGACAGCCCTTTGCGCAGGGCAGCGTGGGGGCAGGCCGCGGCATGTCGTGCCATGGACTCAAGGGGGGCATCGGCAGTGCCTCACGGCAATTCGACTGGCAGGGACATTCCTGGATGCTGGGGGCGCTGGTGCTGGCCAATCACGGTCGGCCGGAGGCGCTGACGCTCGCCGGGCGACGGCTCGGCCCGGCTTTGCAGGCGCGTCTGCGTGAGCGGGAGAAAGCGGAAAACGACGCTGTGGAGCGTGGCTCGATCATCATCATCCTGGCCACCGACGCGCCGCTGGACGCCCGCCAGTTACGCCGCGTGGCCAGTCGCGCCGGTGCGGGGCTGGCGCGTTGCGGCTCGGATTACGGGCATGGCAGCGGCGACATCGCACTGGCTTTTTCCACGGCCTATCGCATCCCGCAGAGTGCAGACGAGGCGATGCCCGCCGTGGCACTGCTGCACGAAACTGCACTTGATCGCCTCTTTCAGGCCGCCGCCGAAGCCAGCGAACAAGCCATCGTACACGCCTTGTTCTGCGCCTCGACCCTGCGCGGTCGTGACGGGCGCTGTCGTCATGCGCTGCGTGATCTGGCACCGGACTGGCAACAATTGTGGAGCGAGGCATGAAGATCCTGATTTCTGTCGATATCGAAGGCGTGGCCGGGGTCTGGACTGCGACACAAACACAGTTCGGCCAGCCGGAATACGAACGGGCGCGGCGCTGGATGACCGCCGAGGCCAGTGCGGCTGTGCGTGGCGCTTTCGCGGGCGGTGCCGACGAGGTGCTGGTGGCGGATTCGCATGGCTACTATGCCAACCTGCTCGCTGACGAACTGGACCCACGCGCCTTGCTCATTCAGGGCAAGCCCCGACGGCTGGGCATGTTCTCTGGCATTGAGCACGGGGTTGATGGCGTGCTGCTGATCGGCTGGCATTCCCGCTCAAAAACCGTCGGCACGCTGGCGCACAGCATCAACGGCGCAGCCTTCGCGCGCATCTGGCTGAACGGTCGGGAAGTCGGCGAGATCGGGCTGTACGCCGCGCTGGCGGCCGAATTCGGCGTGCCGGTGTTGATGATCAGCGCGTGTGAAACAGGGGCGCAGGAAGCGCGTTCGCTGTTGCCACAAGTGAGTTGCGCTGTCGTCAAATGGGCGGAAGGGGCGCGGGCCGGGATGGCGCTTTCGCCCGAAGCCTCGCGGAATCTGATCGAAAAAACGGCCTGTGACGCAGTACGGCAAGCCGGGTCAGTTGAGGTGCAGCATCTGGTCGAAGCGCCCGTCACGGTGCGTTTGCAATGCCAGATGCCCGCACAGGCCGACGTGTTCGCCCTCTGGCCCGCCCTGCGCCGCGACGATGCCGAAACGGTTTCCTTTGACTGCGCCAGTGTCGAGGAAGCCGTGCGCAGCCTCAATGCCCTGTCGGTGATGGCGACTTCCAGCGTATTGCGCTGATCAGCTACCTGTTTTGCACCGGCTGACGCCGGCCATTTCCGCCGAAAACACCTGTCCGGCGCGTCCTGGCCGAACCATTTTCGTGCCGAACTCCTGCAACAGGCGTTGCACGGCTTGCGCACCGGTACAGTGGCAGGGCGCAATGAAGTCGGGCGCGCAGTCGGCGAGGAAACGGCAGGTCTGATCGAGTCGCTCAGCAGAGGCGTTCAGCAGATGCAGGCCGCCGATAATGCCGTGGATGCGCCTGATGCCAGAAACCTGACGGATGTGATCGAGGGTGTTGAGCAGCCCGGCATGGCAACAGCCGGTCAGAACGAGCAGGCCGTCCCGGGTTTCAAACCACAGGGAAAGTTCGTCGTCGATCAGGTCTGCCTGCTGTTTTTCCGCGTCAAAAAAGAAAGGGCCGCCGCTGTCTTCGAAGGGGGCCAGGCGAGGAATCGGGCCGCTGATGCCGACGCCGGGAAAAAGGTAACGATGCGCCGTGACTTCAATGCGCCGTTCTTCCGGCAGCGCATTGAACGCCTGGCGTACCCCGTCGCCGACACTGATATCGCGCGGTGCCTTGTCCGGATGGCAGCTAAAGCGGGTCTGCCTGAAGCCGGAACCGAAATACAGCCTTGCGTCCGGATTGCGATTCAGAAATTCAGGGATGTTGCCGCTATGGTCGTAATGCCCGTGACTGAGCACCAGCGCATCGGCATGGCCAGGATCAATGCCCAGTCGCTCGCAGTTGGGAATCAATGCCGCCCCCTGTCCGGTGTCGAAAAGAATTTTCCGATCGTCCAGTTCAATCCAGGCGGCAAAGCCGTGCTCGCATAGCAGGTCGCCCTCTGCTTCGTTGTCGACCACGAGCGTGATCTTGAGATGATGTTTATCCATTTGCCGAGTGAAAGCCAGCGGGCATGTCAGGCGGGTTGCGGGAGGGATTCCGGCGAACCCGCTGCGACATGTCAATCGTTGTTACTGTCGGCAGTCTAAATCAATCCGGCGAAACCGTGGTCTCTCTGATGAGTTTTCCCTTAAGCTCATTGATGTGCTGCTGCAGAGCGGCAATCCGGGATTCCAGTTTTTCGATGCGCGCACCCAGCCAGCCACTTCCCTGGGTGTTGCGAGCTGAAAAATTCATGCCGGATGACATGCCTGAACGCGAATGTCCTCTCTGCTGCATGTCGCATGAATACTGCGGGCTACTCATGTGAAACGCGTTACGGCCCGAACCGCGACAGCGGCGGCCACGTCCCATTCCGTTGAAAGCGCCGTGAAACAGCCTGTTTCCACCGCGGCCGGTTTGGTCAAAGTTTGGCATATTGTCTCCTTTACAAGTCAATTCAAACAAGTGGATAACTGCTGCCATCGTGGGCAGCGCACATGCCCACGGATTGGACATGTCAGCCTCAAATTAGCATATGCCATTAACTATGTCAAAAAATCCCATCTCTCGAAAGCAGAGCGCATTGATACGAAAGGGAATTTAAAGAGACGTAGCGGCCAGTCGACTGTTGACAAGCAGTCGTACTCAGTCAGGGCTTCGGGTTTGAGTGCCCCTGCGGGCGTCCGGCTGACGGCGACTCAGGCCGATCAGCGTTCGGGCAGCACGAATCAGTGCTTGCCGGAGAATTCTTCGCAAGCGATGCTTGCGTAAGACATGGGCAGTTGGCCCATGAGCCGACCGGAGGTCAGCGCAGCAAGCGCTGAAGGGGATCCGGTCGGGTTTTCGCGCTTCATGTCAGCGCCGTTCAGTTGGCACAGGCAGCGCTGGTACGCAGCGATGCGATGCGGGCTGTTTTGTCGGACTTCGCTTCACGATCGAGCAGCATGACCATGAAGAAGGGACGGCCAAAAGCCAGAACACCGCTGAGAAGGATCGGTACAATGGAAGCGGTTGCCGCACCAAGTACCCAGAACGAAAGCGAAGCCAGCGCCACGAGCAGAGGACTCGCCATAAAGGATTTAAGCAGATTCATGATGTTTCCTTTCAATAAAAGTTAAGTTGCTTTATCAGGTAGTGAAACCTTCTTCCACCTGACGGAATGCATCTTAGCGATTGTCAAACGGCGCGTCTGTGGCTGGTTTGTCAGGGGTTGTAACGGTTTGTTTTGTTTTTAGTGATTGATTGACAAGGGTTTTGTCTATGAATACAGCATCTATTCTGAAATCTGTCAGCGACGAACTGCGCTCGGCGCGACGTCTGTTGTTCATTACCGGCGCCGGAATTTCGGCCGATTCCGGCCTGCCGACCTATCGTGGCGTCGGCGGCTTGTACAACAACGAGGCGACAGAGGACGGCCTGGAAATCGAGGATGCCCTGTCCGGCGATTGC
>CAYMYD010000053.1:0-12240 GCA_964394535.1 uncultured Propionivibrio sp.
ACCGGCGTGGTGATGCTGGTCATCATGGGCTCGGCCATCGTCGGCTGGATGATGACCTACGCACAGGTGCCGCAACTCTTCGCCGAATGGTGCTTGTCCACGCTGAAAGAACCATGGCTGATCGTTGTGGCACTGATCGCCATCATGCTCATTGCCGGTATGTTCATTGACCTTCCTGCAGCCATCCTTCTGCTGGGGCCGATCTTTGTGCCACTCGCAGAGAAAATCCAGTTCGATCTCACCCAATTGGGCGTCGTGATGGTGTTGACACTGGCTATCGGGCTTTACACCCCACCGGTCGGCACCACGCTGTTCATCAGCAGTTCGATCGCACGGGTACCCATCCTGAAATCAGCCGTCGAATTACTGCCTTTTTATGCCGTGGCACTCGGCACCACCCTGATGTTTGCCTTCATCCCGGCAATGACCCTTTAATTCAACACACAGGAGTTAAATCATGTTACTGAAAGATCGCGTTGCAATCGTTACCGGCGGTGCCGGCGTGAATGGTCTGGGCTACAAAACTGCCTGCATGATGGCAGAGCAGGGGGCCAAGGTCGTCATCATGGATCTGGCGCAGGCAAACCCGGAAAAAGCAGCTGCAGCCATCGGCCCGGATCACCTGGGCGTCGTCGGCGACGTAACCGACATGGCATCGTGCAAGGCCGCCATCGACAAGGTGCTGGCGCGTTATGGCCGCATCGACATTCTGGTGAATAACGCTGGCATCACCCAGCCGCGCGGCTTCCTCGACATCACCGACGCCGATTACGACGCCGTACTCGACGTCAGCCTGCGCGGCACGCTGCACATGTCGCAGGCGGTGCTGCCGACGATGAAAAACCAGAAATCCGGTTCGATCATCAGCATTTCCTCCGTCTCGGCACAAAAGGGTGGCGGCATCCTCGGCGGCCCGCACTATTCGGCGGCCAAAGCCGGTGTGCTGGGTCTGACCCGCGCCATCGCCCGTGATTTCGGCCCCTTCGGCATCCGCGCCAACTGCATCACGCCCGGACTCATTGCCACCGACATCAACAAAGGCAAAATCCCGGAAGACAAGCTCGCCGGCATCCTCGCCTCGATCCCGCTCGGCAACATCGGCGAACCGGCGGACATCGGCGGCGCCTGCGTCTTCCTCGCCAGCGACCTGGCGAAATACTGCACGGGCATCACGCTCGACGTGAACGGCGGTATGCTGATCCATTGATCAACCGGTTTTTCCCGCCCCTGCGGGAGAAACATCGTTTTGTGCGCTGTGCATTGCAGGAACCGGTCGGTCAGACGATGAAATCCTCCGGCACGTCAGACAGGCTGGTTCCTGCATTTTTTTGCGCGACTGTTTTGTAAATTTCAGGAGACCCCATGAAAATTGTCATCCTTGATGGAGAAACACTGAACCCGGGCGATCTTTCCTGGGCAGGGATTGCTGCCGAAGGCGAATTGACCGTCCATGCCCGCACGTCGCCCGATCAGGTGGTCGAGCGCATCGGCACGGCGGAAATTGTCTTTACCAATAAAACGCCCATCACGCGGGAAAGCATCGCCTGCTGCCCGAATCTGCGCTACATCGGCCTGCTGGCCACCGGTTACAACGTCGTCGACGTCCAGGCCGCCCGCGAAAAAGGGATTCCGGTCAGTAATATCCCGACCTACGGCAGCATGTCGGTCGCGCAGTTTGCCACGGCGCTGCTGCTGGAACTGTGCCATCGCATCGGTGACCACAGCCACGCGGTCCGTGCCGGGGAATGGTCGAAATGTGCCGATTTCTGCTTCTGCCTCAGCCCGCTCATCGAATTGCAAGGGAAGGTGCTGGGACTGGTCGGCTTTGGACGGATCGGCCAGGCCTTTGCCGGGATTGCCCAGGCCCTCGGCATGCGCGTCGTCGTGCACGACAAGGTCGTCAACAAGGCGCTGGAAAGCGCGACGCTGAAATACGTCACGCTCGACGAACTGTACGACACCGCAGACGTGATCAGCCTGCACTGCCCCCTCTTTGACGACAACAAGGGCATGATCAACAAGGACAGCATTGCCAAAATGAAATCGAGTGTGATGCTGATCAACACCGCGCGCGGCCCGCTGATTAACGAAACCGACCTCGCCGAAGCGCTCAATGCCGGGCGCGTTGCCGGTGCGGCCATCGACGTGCTTTCCTGCGAACCGCCGCCCCCCGACAACCCCTTGCTCTCGGCAAAAAACTGCATCGTCACCCCGCATATCGCCTGGTCGACCAAGGAAGCCAGACAACGGCTGATGGGTATCGCGGTGGACAATCTGCTGAGTTACAAAAAGGGCGAGCCGCAAAATATCGTGAATTGACCGTTTCTGGCCGAACATATTCGGAAAAAATGCCATGAATCAGGACGAACTCAAGCAGGCGGTAGCACAGGCGGCGCTGGACTACGTGGTGGAAGGTGAAATAGTCGGGGTCGGCACCGGCTCAACGGCGCGGCATTTCATCGAGGCGCTGGCCGGGATCAAGGAAAGGATTCGGGGTGCCGTGGCCAGTTCGGAAGATACGCGCCGACGACTGGAAGCTCATGGCATTCCTGTCTTTGACCAGAACGAAATCACTGCGCTGCCGGTGTATATCGACGGGGCTGACGAAATCAACGCCGAAATGCACATGATCAAAGGCGGTGGCGGGGCGCTGACACGTGAAAAAATCGTTTCGGCTGTTGCGGAAAAGTTTGTCTGCATTGTCGACGGGACAAAATACGTCGAAGTGCTTGGGCGCTTTCCGCTCCCCGTCGAGGTCATTCCGATGGCTCGTGCCCAGGTCAGCCGTGAACTGGTCCGTCTCGGCGGACGACCGGTTGTGCGCGAGGGTTTCGTGACCGATAACGGCAACCTGATTCTCGACGTGCACGGCTTGCAGATTCTCGATCCGGTCGATCTGGAAACACGTCTCAACCAGATTGCCGGGGTGGTCACCAATGGTCTCTTCGCCCGCCGCCCCGCCGACGTTTGCCTGCTGGGAACCGGACAAGGGGTGCTGACGCTGCACGCCTGAAATCCGTAACTCTGACCAGCGCAACAACAGCCGCCGCGCCGTTCAAACTTCCGGGGAGCAGGAGCGCGACAAGGTGGCGTTCCCACACGGGAGCGTGGGAACGATCAGATACCATGATCAACCTCCCACTGCTTCTTGCCAGGGGCTTTCAGCGAAAACCAGATGAACAAGGGGCCAATGTTATAATCCGGCGGGTTTTTTTACCGTGCGCACCGTTTCCCGCACAACCCGCTTTCCCGAGATTACATGACGCTTTTCACCCTTGGCCTCAACCATCGCACGGCACCGCTTCCGGTGCGCGAGCAACTGGCGTTTCATGCCGAGGAGTTGGGGCGGGCGCTGGAAGGGCTGGTGAGCAATGCGCAGGCACATGAAGCGGTCATTCTGTCGACCTGCAACCGCACCGAACTCTACTGCCAGGCCGAATCACCGCCAGCGGTCGGTGCCTGGCTGGCCGAATACCGCCGCCTGAACTATCGGGAAATCGAGCCCTTCCTTTATGTGCATAGCGGACGCGATGCCGTGCGTCATGCCTTCCGTGTCGCCAGCGGTCTCGATTCGATGGTGCTCGGCGAGCCGCAAATCCTCGGGCAAATGAAAGATGCCGTGCGCCTCGCCCGTGAAAGTCGCACCCTCGGCGGCACGCTCGACAAACTGTTTCAGCACGCTTTTGCCGTCGCCAAGGACGTGCGTTCGAGCACCGCCATCGGCACCAATATCGTCTCGATGGCCGCCGCTGCCGTGCGCCTGGCCGGGCGCATCTTCGAGTGCATTGCCGATCAGCGCGTGCTGTTTATCGGCGCGGGCGAGATGATCGAGCTGTGCGCAACGCACTTTGCCGCGCAGCAACCCAAGCAGATCGTCGTCGCCAACCGCACCGTCGACCGGGGGCGGGCACTGGCCGACCGTTTTGGCGCGCAGGCTATCCGTCTGGAAGACCTGCCTGGACGGCTGGCCGAATTCGACATCGTGGTCACCTGTACGGCCAGCCAGTTGCCGATTCTCGGTCTGGGGCTGGTCGAACGGGCGATCAAGGCGCGTCGTCACCGGCCGGTGTTCATGGTCGATCTGGCGGTGCCGCGTGACGTGGAGGTCGAAGTCGGCGAACTCGACGATGTCTTTCTTTATACGGTCGACGATCTGGCGCAGGTTGTCGAAGATGGTCTGGAATCACGCCAGGCGGCCGTGCTCGACGCGGAAACGATTGTCGATGCACGGGTCAATGCCTTCCTGCAATGGTTGCAGACACGCGACACGGTGCCGCTGATCCGCGCCCTGCGCGACAACGCCGAACGCATGCGCCGCCATGAAGTGGAATACGCGCTGCGCCATCTGGCGCACGGTGACGATCCGGTGGAGGTGCTGGAAATGCTCTCACAGCGCCTGACCAAAAAACTCATGCACGCCCCCACCCAGGCACTAAACCGTTCCGAAGACGATCGCCATCAGTTGCAGGCCCTGACCGCGCGACTCTTTGATCTGTCGGATGAAAAAATGCCGTGAAAGGTGAAAAACCTTGCCGGTAACGGTCGTGACAGGCTTGGTTTTCCCCTTCCCCCTTCCCCCTTCTCCTCTCCCCCTTCCACGCAAAATGAAACAAAGCATCCGCGACAAACTGGAAAACCTCGTTGGCCGTCTGGACGAGCTGGAGCGCATTCTTTCCGACGCCGAAGCCACGCGGGATATGGAGCAGTATCGCAAACTCACACGCGAACACGCCGAGTTGGTCCCGGTCATTGCCCTGTACAAAGCCTGGCAGCAGAGCGAGGCCGACCTGCGCTCGGCACAGGGAATGCTCGCCGACCCGGAGATGAAAGACCTCGCCGAAGAAGAAATCGACGCCGCACGGGCACGCCTGCCGGAAATCGAGGACGAATTGCAGAAGCTGCTGCTTCCCAAAGACGCCAACGACGAGCGCAACATCTTCCTCGAAATCCGCGCCGGAACGGGCGGCGACGAATCGGCGCTGTTCGCCGGCAGCCTGTTCCGCATGTATGTGCGTTACGCCGAACGGCAGCGCTGGCAGGTCGAAATCGTCTCGGCGCATGAAGCCGAACTCGGTGGTTACAAAGAGGTGATTGCGCGCATTGCCGGACACGACGTTTATTCGCGGCTCAAGTTTGAATCGGGCGCGCATCGTGTCCAGCGCGTGCCGGAAACCGAATCACAGGGACGCATCCACACCTCGGCCTGTACCGTCGCGGTGATGCCGCAGGCTGACGAACTCGAAGAAGTCCACATCAACCCGACGGACATCCGCATCGACACCTTCCGCGCGTCTGGCGCAGGCGGTCAGCACATTCAGAAAACCGATTCGGCGGTACGCATCACCCACCTGCCGACCGGCCTCGTCGTCGAATGTCAGGATGGCCGTTCGCAGCACCAGAACAAGGCGCAAGCCCTGTCGGTACTGGCGGCGCGCATTCGTGACGCGCAGGAACGCGAACACCACGCAAAAATTGCTTCGGAACGCAAAAGCCTGGTCGGCAGCGGCGACCGCTCCGAACGCATCCGCACCTACAACTTCCCGCAGGGCCGCGTCACCGACCACCGCATCAACCTGACGCTCTACAAGATCGATTCGATCATGGATGGCGACCTCGAAGAACTGATCAACGCCCTCTCCACCGAGCATCAAACCGAGCTGCTGGCGGCACTGGCGGATGGAGAATAGCGGCAGACGCCTCATGCTTCGCCGCCAATCTCAAATCACTGCTGCCTTCTCACCAGAATATTTCACTGACCAATCAGTCACTTACATTTGACAAGCAAAAAATTGTCGGAAACCGGCAAAAACCGGCTTGCTAAAACGATTAAGCGACTATAAAGTACCCTTCAAAATCTGCCTGGAACAATAGGGTCGGCGGGCCAAATCACCGCTTTCCAGCGCAGGAAAAGTACGATGGGTCAAACAAATGGTCGGTTCAGTCAACTTTTTTAGCCGCAGTTTTTTGCTGGATCATGCCCGCCGCATCCTGGCGTTCTACGATCCGCGTGCGGTCGACCCCGCCGGTGGCTTTTTCCACTGCTACCTGAACAACGGCGATATTTTTGACCGTGACACGCGCACGCTCGTCGCCTCCTGCCGCTTCATCTTCAATTACGCCAAGGCCTTCGGCTGCTTCGCTGACCCACGTTATCTGGACAACACCCGGCACGGCCTGGCCTACCTGCGGAACGTCCACCGCAACCCGGAAACCGGTGGCTACGCCTGGAAAATCGTGGCAGGCAAGGTGGTCGACGACACCAATCATTGTTACGGTCTGGCCTTCGCCCTGCTCGCCTATAGCTGCGCGCTGGAGGCAGGCATCCGCGAGGCGGAAGACTGGCTGCACGAAACCGCCGAATTGATGGAACACCATTTCTGGGACGCGGCACACGGCCTGTACGCCAGCGAGGCCGACGGGCAATGGCAGCTTTCCCCCTACCGTGGGCAGAACGACAACATGCACGCCTGCGAGGCGATGATCGCCGCCTTTGAAGTAACGGGAGAGCGCCGCTTTCTGCACCGCGCCGCCCTGATCGCTGAAAACATCGTGCAGCGGCAGGCCAGCCTCACCGGCGGTAAGGTCTGGGAGCATTTCAAACCCGACTGGACGCCCGACCTCGACTACAACCGTCACGACAAAAGCAACCACATCCGCCCCTGGGGCGTGCAAACCGGGCACCAGACCGAGTGGGCCAAGCTGCTGCTGATTCTGGATCGTCACGCTCCCTGTGACTGGCGGCTTGAACGGGCCAAAACGCTGTTCGATTCGGCGATGCAGCATGGCTGGGATCAGGAGAATGGCGGGTTGCTCTACGGCTACGACCTCGACGGCGCGCTGTACGACGGTGACAAATACTTCTGGGTCCAGGCCGAAAGCATCGCCGCCGCCGCCCTGCTCGCCGCACGCACCGGTGAGCCACCTTACCGGGATTGGTACGAGCGCCTCTGGCAATACAGCTTCACCCATTTTGTCGATCATCAATACGGGGCCTGGTACCGCATCCTGTCACCGCAGAACCGCCGTTACGACGAGCGCAAGTCCTATGCCAACAAGACCGATTACCACACTTTCGGGGCCTGCCTGGAGGCCATGAAAGTGGTGCCCTGACCGGCACAAAACAAGCCAGGAAGCCTTTTCTCCGGGATTTTTGTAACCGTAGTACTTTTTGAGAGGATGCAGCAATGAGATTATCCACCGTAGTTTCGACCCTCGCGCTGGCGCTGGCCGCTACCTTTGCCCATGCCGCCGACTTCTCCCTGAACGTCAGCACGTCGCAGGTTGCCGATGACCCGATGTACAAAGGTCTGCTGGAATTCAAGAAGAATGTCGAAGCGCGCACCAAAGGACGTATCGCCGTCAAGACCTTCCCGGCCGGCCAACTCGGCTCGGACGAAGACGTGATCGAGCAGATTCGCGCCGGTGCGGGCGTTGCGCTCATCACCGACGGCGCACGCATGGAACCCTACGTCAAGGAGTTCGGCATCATCACCGCGCCTTACATCGTCAATAACTTTGAGGAAATGCGCAAATTCACCCTGACGCCCACCTTCAATGAATGGTGCGACAAGCTGAGCAAGAAGGCCGGTTTCCGGGTCTTTTCGTTCAACTGGTACCAGGGCGAGCGCAACGTCGTCACCAACAAGCTGGTGAAGACCCCGGCCGATCTGGCTGGCGTACGCATGCGCACACCAGGCGCACCGATCTGGATCGAAACCACCCGCGCACTGGGTGCCACGCCGACGCCGATGCCCTGGTCGGAAGCCTATTCCGCGCTCTCGATGAAGGCCATCGACGCGGTTGAAGTGCAGTATCCCTCGCTCTGGGGTTCGCGGATTTACGAAGTCACCAAGTTTGTCGGCAAGACGCGGCACATCCAGCTCGTGACCGGCCTCATCGGTGCCTCGGTCTGGTTTGACAAGCTGCCGAAGGACTTGCAGCAGGTCATCATGGAAGAATCGCTGAAGGCTGGCGACTACGCCTCCAAGCTGACCAAGGAGCAGATGGTGCAGGTGGAAAAGGACATCCAGACCAAGGGCATGACCGTGACCGAACTGGACCTCGCCCCCTTCAAGGCCAACATGCAGGCTGTCTATGACAAGTTCGGCTACAACGAACTGCGGAAGCAGGTTACAGCGGCAATCCAAGCCAAATAAGCCTTATCGGGGAGGGGATACCCCCTCCCCATCATCCGAGGAATCATTTCATGTCCAAGTTCTTATACAAGATCGAGGAAGCGGTCGCCATGTTCCTGTTTGCGCTGACGGTGTTGATGGTACTGGTCGGTGCCGTTGGACGAACGGCAGGCGTCCCGCAAACCTGGTCGATCGACCTCGCACAGGCGATTTTTGCCTGGTGCTGTGTTCTGGGTGCCGATATTGCGCTGAAAAATCGGGGGCATATCATCATTGACATCGCTGTGCGACCCATGCCCGCCGCCCTGCAGACCTTCTTGTCCTATCTGTGGTATGTCATCATCGCCGCCTTCCTCGGACTGCTGGTTTATCTTGGCACCAAACTCACGCTGATCAACACCCAGCGCGAACTGGGTGACCTTGGCGTCAGCTACGGCTGGGTCACGGCCTCCATTCCCACCGGAGCCGCCCTGATGCTGATCAGTTGTCTGACCCGACTGAAGAATTTCATCACCGGCAAGGAAGCCACCACCATCCAGGGACGCGACGGAGAAGCGCTATGACTGCCTCATTGACCATTCTGTTTCTGGTGCTGATGTTCCTCGGCATGCCGGTCGCCTTTGCCATCGGCATTTCCTTCATGCTGTTCTACCTGCTCGGCCCGGCCCCCGCGATGATCTCGGTACAGAAGATCGTCGTTTCCACACAGAACTTTCCACTGCTGGCAATTCCGCTGTTCATCTTTGCCGGACACCTGATGAACCACTCGGGCATCACCGAACGGCTGATCAAGCTTTCAACGGTGATGACCGGCTGGATCAGCGGCGGCCTCGCCCACGTGGCGATCATGCTCTCGGCGCTGATGGGCGGCGTTTCCGGCTCGGCCGTCGCTGATGCGGCGATGGAAGCGCGCGTACTCGGCCCGTCGATGGTCAAATCCGGTCTGTCCAAGGGCTACGCCTGCGCCTCCATGACCGTCGGCTCGCTGATCACCGCGACCATCCCGCCGAGCGTTGGCCTGATCATCTACGGCTACCTGGGCAACGTCTCGATCGGCCGCCTCTTCGCCGGCGGCATCGTGCCGGGCGTCCTGATGACCATCTTCCTGATGGCTACCGCCTACATCATCGCCAAGAAACGCGGCTACCAGCCGGAACTCAAAAGCCGTCCACCGATGCGCGAAGTCCTGACGGCGACCTGGGAAAGCAAATGGGCGCTGGTGTTTCCGATCTTCCTGATCGTCGGGATTCGTTACGGCATCTTCACCCCATCGGAAGCCGGGGCTTTTGCCATTGCCTACGCCGTCCTCATCGGCACGCTGGTTTTCCGCCAACTGACGATGGCCAAGATGATCGAGGCGCTGCGTCACAGCGTTCAGGATATCGGCATGATCATGCTGATCATCATGCTCTCCTCGATGATCGGATACGTCATCACGCTGGAAGCCGTGCCGCAAAGTGCCGCCGAATTCCTCATCGGCATCACCAACAACCCCTCTTTGCTGATGATTCTGCTGATCACCTTCATCATCTTCATGGGCTGTCTGCTGGAAAGCACGGTGATCGTCCTGCTCCTGACGCCGATTCTGGTGCCGGTTGTTCAGGCTGCGGGCGGGGATCTGGTGCACTTCGGCCTGGTCATGATGACGGCCACGACGCTCGGCTCGATGACCCCGCCGGTCGGTGTCGCCATGTTTGCCGTCTGCGGCATCATGAAGTGCGACATGAAGGAATACACCAAGGAGGCCATACCCTTCATCTGTGCAGTGATTTTTCTGATCATCGTGATGATTTTCTGGCCGGGACTGGTGCTGTTCGTACCGGATATGGTGTTTGGCAAGGGCTGAACACCCGCCACCTAAAGACCGGCCCCGTGCCGGTCTTTTTCCTGCTTATCGCGCATGAAAACAGACGGCCTCCCGGAAAAACCAGGAATTCTGGATGTCGCCAGAGCGGCAGGGGTTTCCACGGCCAGTGTTTCCAACTTCCTCAACGGGCGCTATGGGGAAATGCGCGCCGACACCCGGCAGCGTATTGCCGACGCGGTGGAAGCCCTGGGCTATGTACGCAACATCGCTGCCCGGCAATTGAAAACCGGGCGCGCCCCGATCATCGCCCTGCTGGTACCGAGCGTCGCCAACCCCTATTTCGGCGAACTGGCGGTCGCGGTCGATGCGGAAGCCCAGCGCCACGGTTTCCACATGATCCTCTGCAACACCCAGCGCAACCCCGGACACGAACTGTCCGTCGTTCAGGAACTGGTCGATGGCGGCGTGCACGGCATCATCTCGGCCCTGGCGTTCAACGAAAACATCACGCACATGGAGCGCTTCATCCAGCGCGGTGCCGCCTTTGTTTTTCTGGAAAACTCCGACCATGCGCTGGCGCATCATTATGCGGATATCGTCAGCATCGACCAGGAAAGGCCGACCGCAATGGCCGTCGCCCATCTGGCGGAACAAGGCCATTCCGCCATCGCCTACGTCAGCCTGAGCGAGTTGACCGATAACCGCATCGCCCGTCTCGACGGCTACAAAAAAGCCATGAGCCAACGGGGATTGCCGCACCGAATCATCACTGACCACGGCCTGCCCTCCCGGGAAATTCCTTACAGTGACGCCAGTCTGGCGCACTTCGGGCAAATGGTCGCCGCCCGGCTCTGCCACGATGCACAGCCGATGCCCACGGGCATCATCTGCATGAACGACCTGACCGCCTTCGGCGTCATGTTCGGCCTCCGGGAAGCCGGCCTGAAAATTCCCGATGATGTTTCCGTCATCGGCATCGACGGCATCGCACTTTCACAATTCACCGTTCCTCCGCTGTGCACTTCCCGCCAGCCATATGACCTGCTGGCCAGAACCGCCATCGAAAAAATCAGGGCCAGCCTGGATGACCGGACGCGGGGAAAAGATCGCACCCTGCTTGAACCCCAACTCCTGCAACGTGCCTCCGTCGGCAGATGCAGACCTTCCTGATACGCCCCCACCGCCCAACATGAGCCTGACCCTCGGAGCCGCCTGGCGTCAAACCTGCCAACGCATCGACCGGCTGGACGCCCGTCTGCTGATCGAAACGCTTTGTGCCTGCACGCACGCCGAGCTGATTGCCCACCCGGAGCGGGAGCTGAGCGATGCCCAGGCAAGCCAACTGGAAGCACTGACTGCCCGCCGTGAAGCCGGTGAGCCGCTGGCCTACCTGCTCGGTAGCTCCTGGTTCTACGGACTGGAGTTTGCCGTCAGCCCGGACGTGCTGATCCCGCGACCGGAAACCGCCCTGCTGGTCGATCTGGCCGCCGAACGGGCGCAGAGGATTGCAGCGCCGGAAATGGTCGATCTCGGCACCGGCTCCGGCATCGTCGCCATCCTGCTCGCCCGAAAGTTTCCCCAGGCCACTGTCACTGCGGTGGATATTTCTCCGGCAGCGCTCGCCGTGGCAAAAGCCAACGCCGAACGGCATGGTGCGCACATCGACTTTCGCGCCGGTCACTGGTACGCGCCGCTGGGAGAGCAGCGTTTTCACCTGATTGTTGCCAACCCGCCCTACGTTGCCGAGGGCGACCCGCATCTGCAACAGAACGGCCTGCCCTACGAACCACAGACGGCCCTGAGCGATGGTGTGGCCGGTGGCGACGGCATGGCCTGCCTGCAGGAAATCATCACGGGGGCAAACGCGCATCTGCATCCCGGCGGCTGGCTGCTGCTGGAACACGGCTACGATCAGGCGCAGAAAGTCCGTCGTTTACTGGAAGCTGCGGGTTTCACCGGTATCGCTTCCTGGCGTGACGAAGCCGGTATCGAGCGCGTCAGTGGCGGAATGCTGTGCTGAACCGCTGGTAGAATCCCCCCATTCCAATCCAGTCAGCAAGAGGTATTCATGGACGTGCAGCAGCTTATCGAAGAACAGGTTACGACCCACCCTGTGGTGCTTTACATGAAGGGATCGCCGCGTGATCCGGCTTGTGGTTATTCGGCACTGGCCGTGCAGATTCTCCAGAAATGCAACCTGCCCCTGTTTTTCAGCGTCAATGTCCTGCAGGAACCGGCGATTTGCGAAGGAATCGTCGTTTATTCCGACTGGCCGACCTTTCCGCAGCTCTACATCCG
>CAYMYD010000054.1:0-1659 GCA_964394535.1 uncultured Propionivibrio sp.
GGCTGGTGCATGCCGGATACCACCTGCTCGGCCTGCAAACCTACTTCACCGCCGGCGTCAAGGAAGTCCGCGCCTGGACCATCCATCGCGGTGACACCGCCCCGCAGGCCGCCGGGGTGATCCACACCGACTTCGAACGCGGCTTCATCCGCGCCCAGACCATCGCCTTCGACGACTTCATCACCTACGGCGGCGAACAGGGGGCCAAGGAAGCGGGCAAGATGCGCGCGGAAGGAAAGGATTACGTCGTCAAGGACGGGGATGTGCTGAATTTCCTGTTTAACGTCTGAGTCGGCATGAAATGCTCGATGAGCGGCAAGGGGAGCTGCTTCGATCTACTCACCAAACTCGGCGGCCTCAAATACACCTGTCGCCCAGACATCCGCGACTGGTGTAAAAACAACTTTGAAGTCGTCAAGCAGTTGCGCATGAACACCGACAGCAACCATCACCGTTAAGCGCGTATGAGCAATAAACCCATGACAGCCGAACAACTGCAAGCGCTGATTCTCTTGGGTGAGCACAGCCGCCAGCAGTTTAAGCGCCGCATTAGCCACCCGGACGCACTGGCCGCCGAACTGGTGGCGTTTTCCAACAGCGGAGGCGGCACGCTGCTGATTGGTGTCGATGATGACGGCACCATTGCCGGACTGGATGCTGCTGAAGTGCGTCGCAGCAATCAAATGCTGAGCAACACGACAAGCCAGCACATGCGCCCGCCCATCAGTTTTCAAACAGAAAACGTACAGACGGAACAGGGACTGGTCATTGTCGTCAGCATTCCCGACGGCATCTCCAAACCGTATCTCGACCACCAGGGGCGCATCTGGATCAAACAGGGTGCCGACAAGCGCCAGTTGATTGCCCGCGAAGAATTGCAACGCATGTTCCAGCGTGCCGCGCTGGTCTATGCCGATGTGGTTCCGGTGGCTGATACCACAAGTGCCGATCTGAACGAGATCGCTTTTCGTCGCTACCTTGAACAGCACTATGGCGACAATAGCGACTACGCCAAACTGCCATTGGATGCCGTTTTACAAAACCTGGGTTTGGGCGATGGACGCGAACTCAATCTCTCCGGTCTCTTGCTGTTTGGCAGCAACCCGCAACGCTGGCGACCCGTATGCTCCGTCAAGGCCGTTGCTTTTCCTGGCACGCGCCTGACCGATACCCGCTATCTGGACAGTCAGGACATTGGTGGCACGCTCATCAACCAATATACCGAAGCCCTGGCCTTCATCAAACGCAACCTGCATCGGGTGCAAGGCGATCAGGGCTTCAATTCACCCGGCATTCTGGAAATCCCCGAAATCGTTTTGCAGGAATTACTGGTCAACGCCCTCGTGCACCGCGACTACTTTACCAGCGCTCCCATTCGCATCATGGTGTTTACCGACCGCCTCGAAATCATCAGCCCCGGCCATTTGCCGGATAGTTTGAGCATCGAAGACGTGCGGCAGGGTAAAACCAACCGCCGCAACCCCACGTTGGCCGAACACGCCTTTCGCTTGCTGCCCTACCGTGGCATGGGCAGCGGCATCCCTCGTGCCTTGGAGGAATGGCCGCATATTGAATTGATCAGTGAAGTGACAGGCAACCAGTTTACGGCGCGAGCCAAGCGCCCCGCGCCGCAATGGGAGGGGGCTGCCCCAGTGACCG
>CAYMYD010000054.1:1759-9897 GCA_964394535.1 uncultured Propionivibrio sp.
ACCCAGTGACCGACCCAGTGACCGACCCAGTGACCGACCCAGTGACCGACCCAGTGACCGACCCAGTATTGCGGCTTTTACGCACTTTGGCGCGGGGGGAGTTGGCACCATCGGAGATTCAGCAGCGACTGGCTCTGAAACACCGCCCCACCTTTCGGGCTAACTATTTGCATCCTGCTTTGGCACAGGGATGGATTGAACCCACCCAGCCCGACAAGCCCACCAGCCGTCTGCAAAAATACCGCCTAACCCAAGCAGGCCATCGTCTGCTGCAAGACCAAGGAGAAGCCTGATGTTTGAATGGTGGCACTGGATCGTGCTCGGTTTGTGTCTGGTGATGTCGGAGCTGGTTGTCCCGGCCTTTTTTGTCATCTGGTTTGGCATCGGGGCGCTGCTGGTTGGTGTGAGCTTGCTGGCGATGCCGACGCTGGGCATGGCGGTGCAGTTGATGCTGTGGGCTGGTCTGTCCACGCTGCTGGTCATCTTCTGGTTCCGCTACCTCAAACCGAAAACCGTCAGCCTGGCCGGTAGTTCTTCTGCCCAGGCGATTGGCGAGGTCGGTTTGCTGGTCAGCGATCTTTGCCCGGATTCGCGTGGTCAGGTACGCTTCCAGAAGCCGGTGCTGGGTTCAGACCTCTGGGAATGCTATGCAGAAACACCCATCAAGGCGGGCGAGCGGGTTCGTGTCGTCAAAATCGAAGGACATTTCATCAAGGTAGAGGCTGCAAAATGACAGGTACCATCATCGCTTCCGTAATTCTGCTGTTCGCCATCATCACCATTGCCAACGGGGTACGCATTGTCCCGCAAGGTTCGGAATGGGTTGTCCAGCGTCTGGGCAAGTACCGCACGACCCTGCTGCCGGGCCTGCGTTTCATCATCCCCTATCTGGATATCGTGGCGCACAAGGTGACAACCAAGGACATCATCCTGGACATTCAGGAGCAGGAAGTCATCACCCGGGATAACGCGGTGATCGTGATCAACGCCATTTCCTTCATCAAGATCACCGACCCGGTCAAGGCGGTCTATGGTGTCGAGAACTGCATCGAGGCCATCCGCAACATGATCATGACCACGCTGCGCTCGATTGTTGGCGATATGGAGCTTGACGAGGCGTTGTCCTCACGCGAGGTGATCAAGTCCCGCCTGAAAACCGGTGTCGCCGATGAGGCGCTGGACTGGGGGCTGACGGTCAAATCCGTCGAGGTTCAGGACATCAAGCCCTCGCCGTCGATGCAGAAGGCGATGGAGCAACAGGCCGCCGCAGAGCGTGAGCGCAAGGCGATGGTGATCCGTGCGGAAGGTGAAAAGCAGTCGATGATCCTCTCAGCCGAGGCGCGTCAGGAATCGGCCAAGCGTGATGCGGAAGCGCAAATCATGCTCGCCGACGCGTCTTCGCAAGCCATTACCAAAGTGACCAGCGCCTTCGGTGCCAATGAATTGCCGATGCTCTACCTGCTGGGAGAAAAATACATCACCAGTCTGGGCAAAATGGCCGACTCGCCCAATGCCAAGATCGTCCTCCTGCCCGCAGATCTGCAGAATACCTTGCGTGGCCTGTTTCAGCAGATGCCCAAATAGGGCGCTTCAGAAATTGCGCATTGCCACATAGGCGCAGACGCCGAGGACGATACTCAGCAGCGCGTTGCGCCGCCACCATTGCAGGCCGACCACCAGGGCGACGGCGATGAGTTCCGGCCAGGGCGCGAACGGGTCGCTGGCGGCATTGCCGACGGCGGAATGGACGAGCAGCAGGGTCATGATCGCCAGCGGCAGGAAATCCCCCAGGCGGTGCACCAGCGGATGCTTGTTCAGCCACTGTGCGGCCACAAAGGGCAGTGCGCGCAGGGCGAAGCTGATCAGCGCCATAACGGCGATGACGCCGATCAGATAGGGTTGGTCGATCATTCTGCCGCCTTTCCATGCCAGAACACGGCAACGAGGGTGGACAGGACGATGGCGATGACCAGTGCGTGTTTGGCCGCCAGCGGCCAGGCGATGGCATAGGCGGCCAGGGCAATCCACAGCGGTGCCGAGCGTCGCCGTGAACGCTGTTGCTCGACCGTCAGGACAGCAAACAGGGCCGCCAGCACGAAGTCCAACCCGACGAGTTCGATTTTCGCCTGTGCGCCGATGATGGCCCCGAGGGCGCTGCCGAGCACCCACCAGAAATGGTTGAGCAGGGCGATCAGCGCCATCTGCCGGTGGCTGGTCGAGGGCGGCAGGATGGTCAGCACTGAATAGGTTTCGTCGGTCAGCGCGAAGATCATGTACCAGCGCAGATGTTTTTCCGGCGGCAGTTTGTCGAGCAGCGACAGTCCGTAGAAAATGTGCCGCGAATTGACGATCAGCGTTGCCAGGGCAATCGCACTGACCGGCATGCCGCTGGCGACCATCGGAACCATCATGTACTGGGCGGCACCGGCATAGGTCAACAGACTGGCAACAATCCCCAGCCACCACGCACCGCCAGCCTGCACAAAGAGAAAACCGAAAACGATGCCCAGCGGAATGTAACCCATGGCGACCGGCATGGTCAGCGACAGGGTCGAAAGGCGGGGCGTGGGGGCGGTTTCGTCAGGCATTGCGCCAAGGATTATCCCTGATTCCGTTGCCAAACGGTTTGTTGTTCTGGTTTGGCCGGGGGGATTTCAGCATTGTCGGCAGAAATGCCATAGAATGCGGCGCTTGGTTTTTATACAGGACTTTTACCCCAAATGCGCGCCATTATTACCGTTGTCGGAAAAGACAAAAAAGGAATCATCGCTGGAGTCAGCACGGAACTCTGCGCTAACGAGATCAATATTCTCGATATCAACCAGACGATCATGAGCGAGTTTTTCACCATGGTCATGCTCGTCGATCTTACTGGCATGCCGGTCAGCATCGACGAACTCAAGACGCGGTTGGATAGTCTGGGCGAGCGGCTCGGTGTTTCCATCCGCGTGCAGCGCGAGGATATTTTCAACTCGATGCACCGGATCTGAGCCATGAATACCTTTGATATTCTTGAAACGATCAAGATGATCGATCAGGAGAAGCTGGATATCCGCACCATCACCATGGGGATTTCGCTGCTCGACTGCTGCGATCCGGACGGAGAAAAAGCGCGGCGCAGGATCTACGAGAAAATCTGCCGCTATGCCGAAAATCTGGTCTCGGTCGGCGATCAGCTCGAACTCGAATTCGGCATTCCGATCATCAACAAAAGAATCTCCGTCACGCCGATGGCGCTGGTGGCTGGCGCGTCGAACGACAACGATTACGTGGCTTTCGCGCGTACGCTCGACCAGGCCGCCAGTACGCTCGGGGTGAATTTCATCGGCGGCTTTTCCGCGCTGGTGCAGAAAGGCTACAGCAAGGGCGACGGCATCCTGATCCGTTCGATTCCCGAGGCGCTGGCCGTGACGGAGCGCGTCTGCGCCTCGGTCAATATCGGCACCACCAAGGAAGGCATCAACATGGATGCCGTCCGTGAAATGGGGCAAATTATCAAGCAAACGGCTGAGCTGACGGCAGACCGGGATAGTCTGGGTTGCGCCAAACTCGTCGTCTTTGCCAATGCCGTCGAGGACAATCCCTTCATGGCTGGGGCGTTTCATGGCGTCGGCGAAGCGGAGAAAACCATCAACGTTGGCGTCAGCGGCCCTGGCGTGGTCAAGGCCGCGCTGGAAAAGGTGCGTGGCGAGAAGTTCGACATCGTGGCCGAAACGATCAAGCGCATGGCCTTCAAGATCACCCGCGTCGGCCAGTTGGTCGCGCTGGAAGCGAGCAAGCGGCTCGATACACCGTTTGGCGTCATCGACCTCTCCCTGGCACCGACGCCGGTGGTCGGTGACAGCGTGGCGCACATTCTCGAAGAAATGGGCATTGAGAGCTGTGGCGCGCCCGGCACGACGGCGGCGCTGGCCATGCTCAACGATGCGGTCAAGAAGGGCGGGGTGATGGCCTGCAACCACGTCGGTGGCTTGAGTGGTGCCTTCATCCCGGTCAGCGAGGATATCGGCATGATTCATGCCGTGCAGCGCGGCTCGCTGAATCTGGAAAAGCTGGAAGCGATGACCTGCGTCTGCTCGGTCGGACTGGATATGGTGGCGATTCCCGGCGATACGTCAGCGGAAACCATCTCGGCGATCATCGCCGACGAAGCCGCCATCGGCGTGATCAACCAGAAAACAACGGCCGTCCGGCTGATTCCGGTGGTCGGCAAGGGGGTCGGCGAGAGCGTCGAATTCGGCGGGCTGCTCGGCTGGGCACCGATCATGAAAGTCGGCGAGTTTTCCAGCGCCGCCTTCATTCATCGTGGTGGCCGTATTCCGGCACCGATCCACAGCTTCAAGAATTGAACGCTAAAGCGCTTCCGCCAGTGCGCGTTCGGCCAGGATGCTGATCGGATCAAGGACGGGGACGGCAATGTCGCCGTCCCTGAGTACCAGCGGGATTTCGGTGCAACCGGCGATGATCGCCTGCGCGCCCTGCCCGATCAGCGTTCCGGCGGCTTCCCGCACCAGGCTTGCCGAGGCTTCCGAAGCGCCTTCAGCCTTGATCCGGTAAATTGCCGCCATCACCTTGTCGGTCTGGATCGACGCTTCCGGAATCAGCAGTTCGATGCCGTATTCTGCACAGATATTGGCGATCAGCCCGGACTGGAGGGTTCCCGATGTGGCGATGGCACCAACCGTCCTGACCTGCGGGTAATGTGCCGCAAGATGCCGGATCGTTTCACGGACGATGTGCAGGATGGGGATCGAGGTCTGTTCCTGCAGGCGGGCGTGAAAAAAATGCGCCGTAACACAGGGGATGGTGATCAGATCGACCCGGGAGTTTTCGAGGCGCCGGAGGCTTTGCAGCATTTCCGGCAGCGGGTCCGTACCATTTTTCAGGATGGCCGTCGTCCGGTCGGGAATTTTCGGATTGCAGTCGATGATGATGCGCGGATGATCCTGGTCGCATCCGACCTGGGCGGCAGCGACGATCTTGCCGAAAAAGTCGACGGTGGCTGCCGGCCCCATGCCGCCGAGAATGCCGATGGTTTTTGGATATTCCATGTCTATTTCCCCGCTTTTCCGTTATTGAGCCCAAGGGTGAGCAACAGGCCGGTGAGCAACAGGACAGACGCCATGATGAAGGTGTATTGCGCTGCCTGCGCCGCAAAGTGATCCTTGAGAAAAGCGATGAGCTGCGGGCCGGCAATGCCGCCACACCCCCAGGCGGTCAGGATGCTGCCGTAAACGACTGCCATGTATTTTGCGCCGAAGACGTCAAGAACAAAAGAGGGCATGGCACCGAAGCCGCCGCCGTAACAGAGCAGGATGTAGCAGACCATGATGCTGAAGATAATCGGGCTCTTGATGAAAATCAGCCCGATGAAGGCAATCAACTGGCTGGCGAGGATCAGGCGGAAGACCTGTACCCGGCCAATCTTGTCCGACACGCCTCCCCAGAGAAAGCGCCCCACGCCATTGAACAGCGAACTGACGGCAATCAGCGTCGCCCCGGCAGAAGCCAGCCTGGCAATGACTTCCGGATTGGAGAGCGTCGCCGGATCGAGGGACTGTTTCAGCAGGTCTTGCAGCAGCGGCGACTGGAAGCCGACGAACATTATGCCCACGGTGATGTTCAGGAAAAAAACCAGCCACATCATCAGGAACTGTCGGGAAAGGAGGCATTCGCGGACCGAGCGTTTGTCTTCAGACGGCTGTGTGCCGTCCGCAGTCGCTGGCGGGGTGTAGCCCTCGGGAACGAAGCCCGGTGGCGGATTGACCAGGAAAAAGGCCGCCGGCAGGGTCATGGCCAACATCACCACGCCGATCGAAAAAAAGACCTGCGGGAGATTGCCGTTGGCGCTGCTCATGAGCAGTGGCGCGATCAGCTTGGCCATGATCAGCGCACCGAAGCCGAAACCCATCACCACCATGCCGGTCACCAGCCCTTTTTTATCGGGGAACCACTTGGCGGCCGTCGCCACTGGCGTGACATAGCCCAGCCCCAGGCCGATGCCGCCGACGACGCCATAACCGAGGTAAAGCATGAACAGGTTCTGCGTCTGCAGCGCCCAGGCGGAAATCAGGTAGCCGACGCTGTAGAGCAGGCCGCCGATCATCGCCATCTTGCGCGGGCCGATCTGCGGCAGTTTGATCCCCCCCCAGGCCGCAGAGACGCCCAGAAAGAAAATGGCCAGGCTGAAAGCCCAGGCGGCCTGTGAATTGGACCAATGGTTGGCGTCCATCACCGGTTGCTGAAAATAGCTCCAAGCATAAACCGTGCCCAGAGCCACCTGCATGACGGTGCCCATGATGGCGACCAGCCAGCGGTTGGGTGAACGGGAAGTTGTTACGTTGTTATTGATAGAAGTCATGATCTTGTCGTGGTCCTTTCCGGTGCGACAGGCAGAGTGCCCGGCATCAGGACAGGCCGATAATTTTTCCGTTGTTGTCGATGTCCATTTTTTCGGCGGCAGGCTGTTTGGGCAGGCCGGGCATGGTCATGATCTCGCCGGTGAGGCAGACCAGGAAGCCGGCCCCTGCCGAGATGCGTACTTCGCGCACGGTGATGGTAAAGCCGCTGGGGCGACCCAGCAGGCTTGCGTCATCACTCAGCGAATATTGTGTTTTGGCCATGCAGATCGGAGTACGGTCAAAGCCCAGCACTGTGAGTTCGCGAATTGTTTTTTCTGCCGTCTTGCTGTAATTGACGCCGTCCGCACCGTAGATTTCCCGGGCGATGGTGGCGATTTTTTCCTTGATCGGCAGTGTTTCATCGTAAAGGAAGCGGAAGTCGGAGGGGTGCTCAATGGCCTGCAGCACGAGTTCTGCCACTGCCTTACCACCTTCGCCGCCCTTGGCCCAGACCTCCGAAACAGCCACGGCGGCCCCCAGGGCAGCGCACTTCTGGCGCACCAGCGCCAGTTCTTCCGCTGTATCGGTCGGGAACGCGTTGATGGCGACAACCGTTGGCAGGCCGAATTTGCCGATGTTCTCAATATGCTTTTCCAGATTGGCCATGCCTTTTTCGAGCGCCGCCAGATTGACCGCGTCGAGATCCGCCTTGGCAACGCCGCCCTGGTACTTGAGCGCGCGTACCGTCGCCACCAGCACCACCACATCGGGTTTCAGTCCGGCCATGCGGCACTTGATGTCGAGGAACTTTTCCGCGCCGAGGTCGGCACCAAACCCGGCTTCGGTGACCAGGATATCGCCGAGTTTCAGGGCGAATTTCGAGGCCATCACGCTGTTGCAGCCATGGGCGATATTGGCGAACGGCCCGCCATGCACGAAGGTCGGCGTGTTTTCCAGCGTCAGCACGAGGTTGGGCTTGATCGCGTCCTTGAGCAGCAGCGTCAGAGCCCCGGCGACTTTCAGATCCGCAACGGTGACTGGCCGGTTGTCGCTGGTATAGGCGACGATGATCCGGTTGATGCGCGCCTTCATGTCATCCAGCCCTGAGGCAAGGCACAGCACCGCCATCAGCTCCGAAGCAACGGCGATGTCGAAACCGCTCTCGCGTGGAATGCCGTTGGTCTTGCCACCCAGGCCGAGAACGATCTGCCGCAGCGCACGATCGTTCAGGTCGAGCACCCGGCGCCAGGTGATACGCCGCGGGTCGATATTGAGTTCGTTCCCGTGCTGCAGATGGTTGTCGATGATCGCCGCCAGCAGATTGGTCGCACTGCTGACCGCGTGAATGTCACCGGTAAAGTGCAGATTGATGTCTTCCATCGGCACCACCTGCGCGTAGCCGCCACCGGCCGCACCGCCCTTGACGCCAAAACAGGGGCCCAGCGACGGTTCGCGCAGTGCCAGCACCACTTTTTTGCCCAATCTGCGCAGAGCATCGCCAATGCCGACGGTGTTGGTGGTCTTGCCCTCGCCGGCCGGTGTCGGGTTGATCGCACTGACCAGTACCAGCTTGCCGTCCGGACGATCCTTCAGACGTTCCCAGACAGAGAGATCAAGCTTGGCTTTATATTTCCCGTAGAGTTCCAGTTCATCTTCGCCGATCCCGAGTTCCGCACCAACCTGCGTGATCGGCTTCATTTTTGCCTGCTGCGCAATTTCAACGTCACTTTTCATGGATTGCCTTGCCAATTCAACAAGCCTGAATTGTAACGGCTTGGCGGGATTTCGGGTCGGTGC
>CAYMYD010000054.1:9997-12203 GCA_964394535.1 uncultured Propionivibrio sp.
TTGCCAATTCAACAAGCCTGAATTGTAACGGCTTGGCGGGATTTCGGGTCGGTGCAGGGCATACCGTAATCTCTTCGGCAGATGCTATCCTGTACGCCTCTCGAAATTTTGGACTGGATTCCCCTTGGAAAAATTTTTTGCCACCTGTCCGCGCGGACTGGAGCCCTTACTGCTTGAAGATCTGACCGACGCCGGTGCGAGCAGCCTGAAGGCCATTCCCGGTGGCGTGCATTTCAGCGCCGACTGGCCGGTTTGCTACGCAGCCAATCTGCACTCGCGCATCGCCACGCGCATCCTCTGGCAGGTCGCCCACGGGCGCTACGCGACGGAAGATGACATCTACAAGCTGGCTTACGAAACGCCCTGGAAACGCTGGTGCGGCCCGGACCAGACAATCCGTGTCGATGTCACGGCGATCAAGAGTCCGCTCAAGAGCCTGGAGTTCATCACGCTGCGCATCAAGGATGCGGTCTGCGACCGCTTCCGGGCCGAAACGGGCAAGCGGCCGAGCGTCGATACGCGCGAACCGCAGGTGCGCTTCCACGCCTTCATCACCGCCGATCAATGCACCCTGTATATCGACACCTCGGGAGCGCCGCTCTATCAGCGCGGTTTGCGCCAGAAGACGGTCGAAGCGCCGCTCAAGGAAAATCTTGCGGCCGGCATCCTGCGCCTTTCCGGCTGGCAGCCCGGTGAGCCACTGCTTGATCCGATGTGTGGCAGCGGCACCTTTCTTACCGAAGCTGCACAAATGGCGCTGAACATCGCGCCGGGGGCGGGCGGACGCAGTTTTGGTTTCCAGCGGCTGAAAAATTTCCATCTCGATGCCTGGCGGGAACTGCTTGATAGCGCGCAGGAAGCAGAAAAACCGGCGAAGTTCGCACAGATCTACGGAAGCGACATCTCGCCGGTTGCGGTACGTGCCGCGCTGGCCAATCTCGACCGTGCCGATCTGTTACCGGCTGTTTCGCTCGAAAGTGGCGATATTCTGGAAATTCGGGCGCCCGGTGATCACGGCGTGATGGTGGCCAATCCCCCTTATGGCGAGCGGCTATCCGAACTGGAGGAACTGGCCGCTTTCTACCCACAACTGGCTGCCGCATTAAAACGAAATTTCGCCGGTTGGGCCTGCCACTTCCTTTCTGCCGACCTGCGCATGCCCAAGCTGATGCGCCTGACGCCCAGCAAGAAAACGCCGCTCTACAACGGTGCCATCGAATGTCGCCTGTTCGAGTTCAAAATGGTCGCAGGCAGCAATCGCAAGCCCTGAGTCTCATTTCTCCCAGCTGATGAAGGCCCAGCGGAACGGTGCGCCGCCGCGTTGGCCGCGTTCAGGATTGGCCTCGTACCATGCCTTGAGGCGCCTGCTTTCATCAGCGGACAAGGAGCCGGTCAGGGAGGCGACCTTGCGCGCAAAATCGTCGGCATTCTCCGTCCCGGCCAGCCGGTTGTCGTTTTCGATGTAGTCCAGCCGGGGATGACGACCCAGACGGTAGAGAATGTTGATGATGTAGATGTAGTCCGGCAGGGCCGCTTGCGTGCGACCCAGGAGTTCGGCGATTTCGGTGTCGATGAATCGTCCGCCCGCCATGCTGGTCAGATAGACGCGCCGCCTTGCCTTGGACTCCAGCTTGGCCAGCGCGTCAGCCATGTCCATCACCAGCGTCGAACGCGAGGCGACGACGACATCACATACCGGCACATCGTGCCAGTCGTCCTCCCAGGCGCAGTGAATGGTTTCGACGTTGGCCAGCCCCCGTTCGGCAATGCCTTCCCGCAGGGCCGCCAGCATCCCCTGGCTGTAATCGAGGCCATAGACCTTTTTCATCCGTCCGGCCAGCGCCAGCGCAATGGCCCCGGTCCCGCAACCGACATCGAGCAGGGTGTCACAGCCGGAGAGATCCATGCGCGTGACAAAGTCGCGCACATAGGTACTTTCGTCGGCCATGTGCTGTTTCATTTCGGCGGCGCGGGCGTCCCATCTTTCCGGTGGTTTTTCGCGTCCGCCAGCGGCGAGAAGGTGCTCACGGTAAAGCTGACCGAAGTCGATGTCGTGGATGCTCATTTTTTTTCCGTCAGAAGGGCAGAACTTGCGCCTCAAAGAAACTTCAGTGGTCGAGCAATTCGCTCAATGGCAGGTAGCGCACGGTTTCGCCATGACGAACCACCTGCCTGCCGGGCAGGTCAATCAGTCCGTCCATCCAGA
>CAYMYD010000055.1:0-2317 GCA_964394535.1 uncultured Propionivibrio sp.
CCGGAAGAAATCAACATCTTCCGCACCGCCATCCTGCTTGAAATCGGCCGCATGAACGCCCGTCGCGGCTGGGCCATGCAACTGCACATGTCGGCCCTGCGCAACCTCAATACGCCGATGTTCAAGAAACTCGGTGCCGACACCGGTTTCGATGCCGTGGGCGACTTCGCCATCGGTGAAAACCTCGGAAAATTCCTCAACGCCCTGCAAAACGACGGTCTGCTGCCGAAAACCATCCTCTACTCGCTGAACCCGAACGATCTCGCCGTTCTCGGCACGATCATGGGCTGCTTCCAGGACGGTTCGATCCCCGGCAAGATCCAGTGTGGTTCGGCCTGGTGGTTCAACGACCACATCGAAGGGATGCGTGCACAGATGGTCAGCCTCGGCAATCTGGGGCTCCTGTCGCGCTTCGTCGGCATGCTCACCGACTCGCGCAGCTTCCTCTCCTTCCCGCGCCACGAATACTTCCGCCGCATCCTCTGTGCGCTGGTCGGCGAGTGGATGGAAGGCGGCGAAATCCCCAACGATTTCGACACCTACGGCAAGATGGTGCAGGACATCAGCTTTACCAACGCCAAGAACTACTTCAACATGCCCGGCGTGGAAGACTGAGTTTGACGCCTGAACAACAAAACGGCCTCGCAAGAGGCCGTTTTTATTTCACCCTCCCCTCGCCCGCTTGCGGGAGAGGGGTTGGGGAGAGGGCTTGTCAAACCTTGCTGCTCTCCTTGATCGCACCGTCGCGGTAGGCTTGCAACAGCTCCTGCAACTCGTCGATTTCTTCCTGAATCGCCCTGCCCCGATCGGTATCACGAATACGACGGCGGAAGGGGTAGGTGTGGATGATTTCCGTCTCGGTATCGATATCCACCTCTTCGGAAATCGCCTTGTGCGTCGATTCGAAAGGCTGATGCGCCGCCAGCAGCATGCCGCGCGAGTTGGACACCAGGGTGTAACCGGCAATCCCCGTTTCGTTCTGGTAAGCCTTGGAAAAACCGCCATCGATGACGATCAGCTTGCCGCCAGCCTTGATCGGGCTTTCGCCCTTGACCACCTTGACCGGAACGTGTCCGTTGATGATGTGCCCGTTCTCCGCATCGGCACCGAATTCCTGAAGAATCCGCGTGGCGCATTCCTCGGTATCGCGCAGGGTGTAGTACTGGTTGCGTTTTTCCTTGTGTGTGCTCTTGTCGGCAATGAAATAACGCTCGAAGGTTGCCATACGCTCCTTGCCGAACAGCGGTGACTGCGGCGCGCACCAGAGGAACCACATGACATCCATGCCGTACAGCTTGAGCTCCGGGTTCTCGGCAAAATAGCCCTGGCGCGAAAGCCGGTCGAGCCGGTCAAGAAAGCGCTTGCCGGCAAACGACTGTCCTTCCACCTTGAAGCCCATGAACTCGCCGTTCTCGTCCATCGGGATGCAGCCGTGATAGAGCAGGTTGCCGTCATGCACCAGATACAGGCTGCCGGAAGAAAAGAGGAAGCGCACATGCTGCTGCAGCTTCTTGCTGTTCAGGAAGGAGAGCTTCATCTTCTCCATGACGTTGGCCTCTTCCTCGGTCAGCACATCGGGCTGGGCGCTATCGATGGTTGGGAAGAAGGTGTCGAGCAGCGGATGTTCGGTACCGCCGATATTGAGCACGCCCCGCGCATAATCGACCTGATCGAGCAGCAGGCGGTCTTCCATCAGATACTGCGGCCGCCGCTTGATGAGCTGGCTTTCGAGCTTGAACTGGATGATGGTGATCGCCTTCTGCATCTGCGCCATCAGGCGGATTTCATCGCTGGCGAAATTTTCGCTCGGGTCCACCTTGGGGCGGAACAGGCTGCACGGATCGTCCTTGTAGGTTTCCATGGCGAACGAGGCCAGCGGCAAGAGGCTGATCCCGTAGCCGTTGCTCAGCGTTTCCATGTTGCCGTAGCGCAATGCGCCGCGCACCACGTTGGCGATGCAGGCCTCGCTCCCGGCGGCCGCGCCCATCCACAGGATGTCGTGGTTGCCCCACTGGATGTCGACCTGGTGATGTTCCATCAGGTCATCAAAAATGAGGTGCGCCCCCGGCCCACGGTCGTAGATATCGCCGATGATGTGCAGCTTTTCGACGGCCAGGCGCTGGATCAGCTCGGCCAGGCAGGTGATGAACACCACGGCGCTGCCGGTTGAAACGATGGTCTCGATCTGACTCTGGTAGTAAGCCGTCTTGTGCTCGACGCCTTCCTGGTCATAGAGCAATTCCTCGATGGTTTCCGCGACATTCCTGGGCAGGAAGTTGCGCACCGTTTCGCGCCGGTACTTGGCGCTGAGGTTGCG
>CAYMYD010000055.1:2417-12194 GCA_964394535.1 uncultured Propionivibrio sp.
AAATGCTCGGTTCCCTTGGGAAGCTGGAGCAAGGCCGTCAGATTGATGATCGCCGTCGACGCCGCCTGGATCGAGGGGTATTTCTCCGACAGAAGTTTCAGGTATTTCAGAGAGATCTCTGGCATATCGTTTCCTTTTTTTGATACCGGTTTGTAAGGTGCCTTGCCAAGCTGGCCTGTGCAATAATGCCAAGTATCATCTGCCTGACGCGTCGCGTCAAATTCTCTTCGCCAGAAACCTTTCTCAGACAAACAGAAAACAAAAGTTCATTCCATATTCGCACCAACATATAACAATCGAACGGTTGTACCTGTAGCGGAAAGCAAGTAAAAATAACGTCATACGCATCAGACTGGTCAGTGCGTGAAGCTCGGCACCGACAGTCAAGCATCGAGTTCCAACAGACACCCGGCAAGCATCCGGGATCGGAAAAAAGAGCGTAGGGGAGGATTATGAGCAATTTCAAAATCGTGGCGCGCGAGGATTTTTCCGACGTCACTTATCTGCTTGAGGTGCATCATCCGTTGCTGGCGAAAGCCGCCAAGCCGGGGCAGTTCGTCATTACCATGCTGCACGAACAGGGCGAGCGCATCCCGCTGACCATCGCCGACTATGACCGCGAAAAGGGCACCATCACCCTGGTCATCCAGGCTGTCGGCAAGACCACGCGGGAGATGCAGAAGGAATGCCAGGTCGGCACCTCGCTCTATGCCCTGGTCGGCCCGATGGGCGTTCCCAGCCATATCGGCGAAGCCAAAAAGGTCGTCTGCATTGGTGGCGGTCTCGGCGTAGCACCAGTCTATCCGCAGGCCCGCGCCTACAAGGAAGCCGGAGCTTACGTGATCGGCATCGTCGGTTTCCGCAACAAGGATCTGGTTTTCTGGGACGAAAAATTCAAGGCCGTTTGCGATGAATTCATCATCTGCACCGATGACGGTTCGGTTGGCATCAAGGGCATGGTCACGGCTGGACTGGAACAGGCCATCCTGCACCACCGTGACATCGACGAAGTGATCGCCATCGGCCCGATGATCATGATGAAGGGCTGCGCCGACACCACCCGCCCCTACAACATCAAGACCATGGTCAGCGTGAATCCGCTGATGGTCGACGGCACCGGCATGTGCGGCGGCTGCCGCGTGAAGATCGGTAACGAGGTCAAGTTCGCCTGCGTCGACGGCCCGGATTTCGACGGCCACCAGGTCGATTTCTTCGACATGATGACCCGTCTGCGTCGCTACAAGGGCGAGGAACACGCCGCGCTGGTGCATTGGGAAGAAGCCTGCAACCTGCAGAAATCCATCGACGCGAAGAAAGGGAAGGGAGAAGGGGGAAAAGCGAAGGGTAAAGCCGCTCACGCCTGATGCGCCCTTGAAATCCGGCGCATGAAGAACCCGTTCAGTGCAACGACCCCTCGACACACCCTTCCCCCTTCACCCTTTTCCCTTCCCTGAAAGGTCAATCATGGCGAAGAAAAAAACCATCCGGACAATCCCCCAGGAACGTACTCCGATGCCCGAACAGGAGGCATCGGTACGCGCCAAAAACTTTGAGGAAGTGGCCTGCGGTTACCGGCCCGAGGACGCACAGCGCGAATCCGAACGCTGCCTGATGTGTCCCGACCAGCCCTGTGTTTCGGGCTGTCCGGTCGGCATCAACATCCCCGGCTTCATCCAGAAAATCAATGAGAAGGATCTGCGCGGTGCCTACGACATCCTGACGCAGACCAGCCTCCTGCCGGCCATCTGTGGCCGCGTCTGCCCACAGGAAAACCAGTGCGAAGGCAAATGCACCGTCGGCGATTCGCTGGAAGCGGTGGCCATCGGCCGACTCGAACGCTTTGTCGGTGACACGGCGATCCGCGAAGGCTGGACCAACCTTCCCTACATCGAGAAGAACGGCTACAAGGTCGGCATCGTCGGCTCCGGCCCGGCAGGCATGGCCTGCGCGGCGGATATGGCCAAGGCCGGCTGCGAAGTTACCGTGTTCGAGGCCTTCCACCAGGCCGGCGGCGTGCTGAAATACGGCATCCCGGATTTCCGCCTGCCCAACCCGGTGGTCGATGCCGAAATCGACAAGCTCATCCAGCTAGGCGTCAAGTTCGAATGCAATACGCTGGTCGGACGCCTCTTTACCCTCGAACAGATGATTTCCGAAATGGGTTTTGACGCCGTCTTCGTCGGTGTCGGCGCCGGTTACCCGACCACCCTGGGCATCCCCGGCGATTCCCTGAACGGTGTCCTCTCAGCCAACGAACTCCTGACCCGCTGCAACCTGATGCGCGCCCGCGACTTCCCCCATTTCGACACGCCGCAGCCGATCGGTCGCCGCGTCGCCGTCATCGGGGCCGGCAACACGGCGATGGACGCCACCCGCGTTTCGGTGCGTCTGGGTGCGGAGAAGGTCTATTGCGTCTATCGCCGCTCGCACAAGGAAGCCCCGGCCCGTGCCGAAGAACTGCATCACGCCAGGGAAGAAGGCGTCGAATTCCACTGGCTCACGCATCCCATCGCCATCCTCAACGACGGTGAAGGCAACGTGCGCGGCATGCGCTGCGTGCGCATGGAACTCGGCGAACCGGACGCTTCGGGCCGTCGCCGCCCGGTGCCGGTCGAAGGCAGCGAGTTCGACTTTGAAGTCGACATGGTGGTCTACGCCATCGGCACCAACGCCAACCCGATCATGGGCCAGACCTCCGGGCTGCACCTCAACAAGTGGGGCTACATCGCCACCGATGAAACCCTGGCCACCTCGCTGGCCGGGGTCTTTGCCGGGGGGGATATCGTCACCGGCGCGGCCACGGTCATTGAAGCCATGGGGGCCGGACGTCGTGCTGCCGCCAGCATGAAGGCCTATCTGGGTCTGCGTGACAGCCGCGCCCATTACGACAGCGGCAGCGAACAAAGCTTCGGCATCGACAAGCGCGAGAGAAACTTTGCCCGCGTCAGAATCGCCTGATAACGGGAAGGAGGAGAAAGAAGGATGCCCTGACGAGCAGCAAGGATTTTCCCGCTGCAACGGCTTTTATCCTTCCCCCTCCCCCCTTCTCCCTTCCCCTTAGGAGTTCCGATATGAGTGTACAGAAAAGCACGAAGAAACCTGGCAAGAAGGCCGAAAGCAAGCAGGCTGACGGCAAGAAGGTGACCCGCCTCAGCGAACATATCGTCGAGATCATCAGCGATTCCGGCGAGGGAGCGCAGCGCTGCGGGCAGTCGTTTGGCTCGATTGCCGCGCGCATGGGTAACGGCATCTGGACCACCGAGATCATCCCGGCGGAAATTCGCCCGCCCGCCCGTAGCGTGGCCGGGGCCAGCGGCAACCGCATCCGTATCGGCGCGAACTACATCACCAACGGCGGCGACCAGACCGATCTGGTGGTGGCCTTCAACGAACAGGTGCTGCTTGGACGGGTGCGTGCCCGCGAACTCAAGCCCGGCTGCATCATCCTGCTTGAAAGCATGTGGCGCAAGCACAAGGATCTCAACGTTTCGACGACCTACAGCGAAACCTACAAGCGCCTCGTCGAAGCCGGTTACGACGTGCGCGAAATCCCGATGGAGGATGAGTGCCACAAGATCACGCCGGATGCAAAGCGCGGCAAGAACATGTTCGCCCTCGGCATGTTGTGCTACCTCTACAGCTTCGACCTGGAAGCGGCGCGTGAGCAGATTGCGCTCACTTTCGGCAAGAAGGCGCAGAGCATCATCGACGCCAACGTGGTGCTGCTCGAAGCCGGTTATCAGTGGGCGGAGGGCAATTTCGACTTCCGTTACAGCATCCCGGCCACCCCGGCCAAACACCCGCAGATCGCCACCAATGGCAACACGGCGCTGGCCCTGGGCGTCATGGCCTCGGGCATGGAACTGTGCGCGATGTACCCGATCACCCCGGCGACTTCGGCCTCGCACTACCTCTCCGACGTGTTCGAAAAGGTCGGCGGCGTCGTGCATCAGGCCGAAGACGAAATCGCCGCCTGTGCCTTTGCCATCGGCGCCTCCTACGCCAGCAAATGTACCGTCACCATCACCTCCGGCCCGGGCTACTCGCTCAAGCAGGAAGCCATCGGTCTGGCCGTGATGGCCGAAATCCCGCTGGTGGTGGTCAACGTCCAGCGCGGCGGCCCGAGCACCGGTCAGCCGACCAAGGCCGAACAGGGCGACCTGATGACGACCATCTTCGGCAGTCACGGCGATGCCCCCAAGGTAGTGATGGCCCCGGCGACCATCGAGGAATGTTTCTACTCGGTAATCACCGCGCGCAAGATCGCCGAATCGTTCAATACCGTCGTCGTCATTCTCTCCGACGCGGCGCTGGCCACCTCGCAGCAGCCCTATAACCGGCCGCAGTTCAACGAGGCCTGGCTCGCGCCACCGATCGATCAGAGTGCCGTTCCCGCCGGTGCCAAGCCTTACGACTGGGACCCCAACACCGGCATCGCCCGTCGCTTCATCCCCGGCCAACCGGGCGGCATGCACACCGTCACTGGTCTGGCCCACGACCGGCAGAGCCACGTCGCCTACGACCCGGACATCAACCAGGAAGGCCTGCGCGCCAGAAGCCTGAAGATTGCCGCCCTGCAAAAAACCCTGCTGCCACCGGAAGTGGTCGGTGAGCCGGAAGGGGATCTGCTGGTCATCGGCTGGGGGAGTACCAAGGGGGCGATTGAAGAAGGCGCGGCGACCCTGCGGGCCGAAGGCAAGAAAGTCTCTTCGATTCATCTGCGTTTCCTGCAACCGATGCAACCCGGCATCAAGGAAATCATGCAGCGCTTCAAGAAGGTCATGACCATCGAGACCAACTGGAGCGACAACCCGGCGGATGCCATCATCGATGACACCAACCGCCGCTACGCCGCGCTGGCCACCCTGCTGCGCGCCCGTTATCTCGTTGATGTCGATTGCTGGACGGAGGTCAAGGGCATCCCGGTCAAGCCCAGCACCATCCGCCGCGTCCTCCTCGAAAAGCTCGGTCAATAAGGAAGCCAAGCCATGAAATTCTCTGCCACCGAATATCTGCTCGACCTCTACGACGAAAAGCTGGAGCTTGAGGATTACCAGAGCGGCGTGCCGCGCTGGTGCACTGGCTGCGGCGACAACGCCATCCTGGCGGCCATCCAGCGGCTGTGCCGTGACGAGGGTCTGCGCCCGGAAAAAACCGTGTTTGTCTCCGGCATCGGCTGCTCCAGCCGTTTCCCGCACTACATGAAGACCTACGGCTTCCACGGCATTCACGGCCGGGCACTGCCCGTCGCCGAAGGCATCCGTCTGGCCCGGCCCGACCTCACCATCTTTGTGAACACCGGCGACGGCGACTGTTGCAGCATCGGCGCAGCACACTGGATTCACGCCATCCGCTACAACATGAATCTGACCGTCTTCTTGCACGACAACCAGATCTACGGGCTGACCAAGAAGCAGGCCTCGCCGACCTCACCGCTCGGCACCAAGAGCAACACCACCCCGCGCGGCAGCTATCTCAACGCGCTCAACCCGCTGACCATCGCGCTCGGTGTGGCCAACGCCTCGTTCATCGCCCAGGCGGTCGACTGGATTCCCGAGAGCCTGTTTGAAATCGTCAAGGCCGCGCATCACCACAAGGGGTTTTCCTTTGTGCGCATCCTGCAACGTTGCCCGGAATGGTTGCCCAAGCTGCACGAAGCCGAAATGCAACAGCCGGAAAGCGTGCAGCTCCTGCACCACGAAAACGCCCTGCAGATCAGCCCCGGCCTGGCCAAGGTCTACCGCAACCAGTTGGAGCACGACCCGCTCGACATCCACCGGGCGCGCGAAATCGCTTCGAGTACCGACGTGGTGCCGGTCGGCATCCTCTACCAGAACCGTGATGTTCCCTGCTACGAGGACACCCGCCAGCTCAACCTGCTGCGTACCAATGAAACAATCCGGCAAGGACTGGAATACGAGTTCGACAAGTACACGGTTTGAGAGACAGGGAGGAGTGAGGTGTGAAGAGTGAGGAGTAAAAACCCGCTCGCCTCCTGCTCCTCACCCTTCACAGCTCACTCCTCACTCAAGGAAAATGATTATGGAAGCTGATCTGCAATCCTTCGTGACCTTCTACCTCACTGGCAGAAAACAGGCCGGACGGCTTGATGACATGGGTCCTCTGAAACTGCGTCCGGCCGCCCTGGCCGGGTATGCCGACCTCACCCGTCTGCGCTACGACTTCCCGCTGGTGCTGATCGACACACCTTCTGGCGAGCGCTTTGCCGAACCGCTTTCGCGCCTGGTCGATGCGGCACTTGACCAACTCGCCAGCCATGCCGACGCCGAACGTATCCGGCAACATGCCTTCAAGCTCGAACAGCGCATCCGCGAAAAACTCGTGGCGGGCGAAAGCGGCCTGCTCTCCGAAATCTGGCACAAGGCGGCCCAGGAACTCGGCAAGAAAGACCCGCTGGTAAGCGACAGCCTCACCAGGCTCAAGGAACTCATCACTCAGGACGGTGCCCTGCTCGACTGCAATGGTGCCCTGCCCGGCCAATTGATCGGCCATGCCTGGAAACTTTCGCAACAACGCCGCGCCGAGCGTTTCAACGAGGAAGTCGAACGTCTGATCCTCAAACTCTCGGAAATCATCGAGGCCGATTACGCCATTTCAAGCGCCAGCCGCAGCGCGGAAAACCTGCGCGATGCCTTCGGCACCGGGCCACTGGAGAGCTTCGATTTTGACGCCATGTCGAACCTCCTGAAAAAGGTTTCCGTACGTGAAAACCTGCCCAAGCGCCGTCGGGCACGCATCCAGAAACTCATCACCACATTGCGCTCGCAACGCTTCTACCCGGCCGAGAGCGCGCTCAAGGCCCCCTACAGCTTTGCCTTCGACACCTGCAGCGCCGCCTTCAAGGCCTATTGCGAACGTCAATCCAAGGCCATTGAACTGGCGCGGGCGATGGCCATGGCGCGGATGGAAATCAAGGGGGAATACAACGAGGAACGGCACGATGTCCTCTTCGACTCCTTTGGTGAAAACGGGCTGGACGCCGAGGCCCGGGGCATTTTCCCGGACTATCTGGTGCGCATCAACGCCGCCGCACTCACCGGCACCGAGCAGGGCGTGCTGACCGACATCCTTTCCGCCGATCTGCCGATCAAGATTCTCGTGCAGACCGACGACATCCTTGAAACCTCGCCGATCGAAAACGGCCACCTCGCCTTCACCCTGCGCAGCAAACAACTGGTACGCATGACCATGGGCATGGGGGTCTATGTCGTGCAATCCCCGGCGGCGAGCCTGGCCCGGATGCAGCAGCCGATCCAGCGCGGCCTGGAACACGCCGGTGCTGCCGTGTTCGGCGTCTATTCGGGGGATTCGCCCGCCACCGCCGGTTTGCCGCCGTATCTGGTCAGCGCGGCAGCCAGCGAATCACGCCTTTTCCCGGTCTTCTGCTCCAATCCGGGCGCCGGACGCGACTGGGCCTCGCGCTTCACCGTCGAAGGCAACCCACAGCCGGAAGACGACTGGCCGCTGCACGAAATCATCTGGCAGGACGAAAACTGCCAGACCGCCAAGGAAACCGTGCCCTTCACCATCATCGACTTCGTGGCACTTGATACCCGTTACGCCCAGCACTTTGCCCGCGTCCCCAAGGACCATTGGAATCAGTGCATCGTCCCGGTGAGCGTGACGCTGCAAAAAGTACGGCAAGGCGCGGTGACGCAGGTTCCCTATCTGCTGATGACCGATGCGGATCATGTGATGCACCGGGTGCTGGTCGATGAAAAACTGATCCGCGAAGCCCGTCGTTGCTGCACCGCCTGGAACACCCTGCGCGAACTCGGCGGCATCAACAATTCCCACGCCCAAAGACTGCTGGAAAAGGAAAAAGCCGCCTGGCAGAGCAGCGCCGCCCCGGCACCGGAAGCCGCCACCCCGGTTGCAGAAACCCTGGCGGCCGCCCAGCCTGTCGCCGCGCCCGAAAAGGAAGCCGAAAAATCCTCCGGCGAAGCCTATATTGAAACGCCGCGCTGCGCCTCGTGCAACGAATGCATCCAGATCAACGACAAGATGTTCGCCTATGACGGCAACAAACAGGCTTTCATCGCCAACCTCAAGGCCGGCACCTACGCCCAACTGGTTGAAGCGGCAGAAAACTGTCAGGTCGCCATCATCCACCCGGGCAAACCGCAAAACCCGAACGAGGCCGGTTTAGACGACCTCCTCAAACGGGCCGAAGCGTTCATGTGATTGTTTCTTCTCCAGGCAGTACCCTATTAGGCCGACGCAAGTCGGCCTTTTTTTGCCGCGAATTGCTGGATACAGCAATCGTTGATCACCAGAAAGCAACTTTCTCGCGTTTCCTATCGCACAGGCAGTTCGACCTGCCTGATGGGCGCGCGTTCAGCAGCAATGACCCGATCCATGATCTCATAAAGCTCCTGGATCAGTTCCGGGCCATAGGCGACCTCGATGATCCGGTATTGCTCGACGATCAGCGGAACCATTTCAGCCACCAGCTGCTCTGCTCTGGGAGTCAAGCGGATGAGCAAGCGGCGTTGATCTTCCTCCATGCGCGTGCGCGTCACCAGCCCCATGCCTTCCATGCGAGTGAGAACGCCCGTCAGGCTGGGGCTGAGAATCTGGCAGATCTCGCAAATCTCCCGTGGCTCGAGCTGATCGTTCTCACTGATCGCCCGCAGAATTCTCCATTGCTGTTCGGTTAAACCAAAATGGGTGATGATGGGTCGAAAGTGGCGTAGCAGTTCCTCTCGCCCTCTCAGGAACAGTTGCGGCAAGTTTCTGTAGCGGATTTGGCGTGGCATGGTCTCTCGCAGGGTCGATGTAAACGCGGTAATCATACCAAAACTTACTAACATGTTAGAAGACAAGGCGTCGAGAAATATTCTCCTGAACGGAAAGCCGTTGGCAGACGCAATGGCCCGTGTTCAGGTCGTTGTTTCTCACCGGACAAGGTGGCCGAATTGGTGACAAACGCTGCAAAACCTTTGAAACAGTCGATCCCGGACATTCATGTCGGGCGGGTCTATCACCCGCGCGATCCGGATTGCGCCGTGCATTACGAAACCTTCGGCCGTCTGGCAAATTTCTTCGGTCGCAATTCCCCGGTGCACCGGCATTACTCTTTTTTTCAGGTGCATTTTCTGCTACGTGGTCGCATCCACCTGAATCTGGACGATCAGCTGTTTTTGGGACAGGCTCCCCTGCTGATCTTTACCCCGCCTTCGATTCCCCATGGGTTTTATACCGATGAAGATTCCGACGGGCATGTGCTCACCATCAGCCAGGAAATCGTGCGGAACTGGTATCGCGCCATGCCCGGACAGTGGCCGGAATCCCTGTTGCGCCAAGCCGCGTTTCTTGAACTGGAAGGGGCTGCCGACGGGTCGGCAGGGAGCGCTGTTTCCTCCCTGAACCCGATCATTGAGTTGTTGCAGCAGGAGTTCTTTTCGGAAAAGCCAGGCCGTGACGCTATCTTGCAGGCACTGGCGCAAAGTTTTTTCATTCACTTGAGCCGTTTGCTGATCGTGCAGGCTCGTCCCGCCGCCATGCGCCACGACAAGGGAGAGGATTTACGGCTTTTCCTCAACTTCTGCGATCAGGTCGAAGCCCGCTTCCACGAGCATTTGATGCTTTCGGATTACGCGAAACGTCTTTCCGTCACCGAAGCGCGGCTGAACGACATCTGTCGTCGTGTCGCCAACCTGCCTTCCAAAGAAATCATCCATGAGCGTTTGTTGCAGGAAGCCCGCCGCCTGCTGCAATTTTCCGCTGTCCCCATCAGCGAAATCAGCTACCAGT
>CAYMYD010000056.1:0-8422 GCA_964394535.1 uncultured Propionivibrio sp.
TCGAACGGCCGGAGTTGACGTCGACCGAGACCAGCGCTTCGGTATGGTCGATGACAATGGCTCCGCCGGAAGGCAGGATGACCTGCCGCGAGTAGGCCGATTCGATCTGGTGTTCGATCTGGAAGCGTGAAAACAGCGGCACGTCATCGCGGTAACGCTTGATGCGTCCCACGTTGGCCGGCATCACCGTGGCCATGAAATGCTGGGCTTGGTCGAAGATGTCGTCGGTGTCGATGAGGATTTCGCCGATGTCCGGCTGGAAGTAATCGCGGATGGCACGGATGACCAGATTGCCTTCGGGGTAGAGCAGGCGCGAACCGTACTTTTGCAGGACGTCGTCCTGCGCCGCGGTTTCAATCGCTTTCCACAGTTGCAGGAGGTAATTGAGGTCCCATTGCAGTTCTTCCTCGCCCCGGCCGATGGCGGCGGTACGGGCAATGAGGCTCATGCCCGCAGGCACCTGCAACTGATCCATCACGTCGCGCAGTTCGGCGCGATCATCACCTTCCACCCGGCGCGAAACACCGCCACCACGCGGGTTGTTCGGCATCAGCACCAGATAGCGGCCGGCCAGGCTGACGTAGGTGGTCAGAGCCGCGCCTTTGTTACCGCGCTCGTCCTTGTCGACCTGGATGATCAGTTCCTGACCTTCGCGCAGCGCCTCCTTGATGCTGGCCCGACTGACTTCGACGCCCGGCTGGAAGTAGGTGCGCGAGATCTCCTTGAACGGGAGAAAACCGTGGCGCTCGGCACCATAGTCAACAAACGCCGCTTCGAGACTGGGCTCGATGCGGGTGATGACAGCCTTGTAAATATTGCTTTTTTTCTGTTCCTTGGCGGCCAATTCGATGTCGAGGTCAATGAGTTTCTGACCATCGACAATCGCGACACGGAGTTCCTCGGCCTGTGTCGCATTGAACAACATGCGTTTCATAATATGCTCCCGCGCGACATCGCGAAGGGAGCGCCTTGTGCAGGCAGCGTCGGATTAGTTGAGTGGGGGAGGCTTCATGGGCTTTCCGTTATGGCAACTGGACTCTTCGCTGGAAAAAACTTTCATCAAGCCCTGAAATTCAGGGCCGGGGAAATCTGCTTGGGGCGTTCCGAACGTGTCAGGCGCGCGCAAATCAAGTAGTATCGCTACTTTTGGTGAGCGTACTTAACCAGGTGATTTGCCTTGGCTGATCCTGCACAGGTTGGTGCAGGTGAGGCGGCTGATACTTGCCGGAAAGTGCGTCGCAATTCGAAAAATCGGCGCCGCTCGACGGTCTTACAGGTCAAAAGCCTCTTTCAGCGTGAGGCACAAATCGCAGTCAGTATATTTCAAAATGGCCGAGGCAAGCAAAAAAACCGTCAGTGAGGCCATTATCTCCGAAGATGAGCAGGGGCAGCGTCTGGATAATTACCTGCTCGGACGCTGCAAGGGCGTGCCGAAAAGCCATATTTACCGCATTGTGCGCAGCGGCGAGGTGCGGGTGAATGGCAAGCGCGCCCAGGTGTCTTGCCGTCTGCAAATTGGTGATGTGCTGCGGATTCCGCCGATCCGCATCGCCCAGCGGCAGGAAAGCATCGTCGCCGGAGCCGAAATCAAGACCGCATTGCCGATTGTTCATGAGGACGAGGCGCTGCTGGTGGTCGATAAACCGGCGGGGCTTGCCGTGCATGGCGGCAGCGGGGTCAGCTTCGGGGTGATCGAGGCGCTACGTCGGCAGCGGCCGCAGGCGCGTTTTCTCGAACTCGCGCATCGTCTGGATCGTGAGACCTCGGGACTGCTCCTGATCGGCAAGAAACGCTCGGCGCTGCTCGCGCTGCACGACATGTTCCGCGAAGGCGGGCATGACGGACGCGGACGTGGGGCGGACAAGCGCTATCTGGTGCTGGTGAAAGGGCGCTGGATGGATCCGCTGCGGCATATCCGCTTCCCCCTGTTCAAGTACCTGCTCGATTCCGGCGAGCGCCGGGTGCGGGTAGCCGAGGACGGAAAGGCCTCGCATACGGTGTTCCGTCTGCTGGCGCGCTGGGAAAATTTCAGTCTGCTTGAAGCCGAGCTGCGCTCCGGGCGGACGCATCAAATCCGGGTGCACTGCGCCCACGCCGGTTTCCCGATTGCCGGTGATGAAAAGTATGGCGATTTCGCCTGCAACAAGACATTGCTCAAGGGCGGGCTCAAGCGGATGTTCCTGCACGCCTGGAAAATTCGCTTTCCGCATCCCGCCAGCGGCGAGCCGCTGGCCCTGGAAGCGCCACTGCCGCCGGCGCTGGCGGCGTTTCTGGAACGGCTTGCAAAGGAGGAAAAACAGGACTATGGCCAAACGATTTGAACTGCTGGTGTTCGACTGGGACGGGACGATTCTTGATTCGACGCGGGCTATTGTGACTTCCATGCAGGCGGCCTGCCGCGATCTGGGTCTGCCACCGCCCAGCGATGAGCGCGCCCGGCAGGTGATCGGCCTGGGACTGGCCGAGGCCCTGCAGGTGGCCGCTCCCGATCTGGATGAGGCCTCCTACCCGCAGATGGCCGAACGTTACCGGCATCACTACCTTTCCAGTGATCAGGATTTGAGCCTGTTTGCGGGGATTCCGGAGCTGCTGGCCGAACTTCAGGCAGCGGGTTTCTGTCTGGCAGTCGCCACCGGCAAGAGTCGTCGCGGACTCAATCGTGCGCTGGCGCACAGCGGACTGGGAGAGTTCTTCACGGCCTCGCGCTGTGCTGACGAGTGCTTTTCCAAACCGCATCCGCAAATGTTGTTCGAACTGATGGACGAACTGCTCTTTCCGCCTGAACAGGCCTTGATGATCGGCGATACCACGCACGACCTGCAGATGGCGAAAAACGCCGGGGTTGCCGGTCTGGGGGTGAATTATGGCGCGCATACGCCCGCCCAGCTTTCCACCTTGTCGCCGCTGGTGCTGGTCAATAACGTTGCAGAATTGTCAGCCTGGCTGCATGAAAACGCCTGAATCTCCGGTTTCGGCACAGCGCGGCGGGCGTCTGACGGTATACTTCCCTGCGCTGATTCTGGCACTTTACTTCTGACGAGCTCATACCTTGGATAACCCGGAAAACAAAGACCCGCAATGGGAGCGGCAGCTCCTTGAAAAGTTTGCCTTTGCCGCACTGAAAGAACAACGCGCCAAGCGCCGCTGGGGGATTTTCTTCAAGCTGGCTTTTCTGTGCTATCTGGTCGCGGTGCTGGCCATGGTCGGGAACTGGGGGATGACGGAGAAGAAACCGGCCGACGGGAAACATACCGCCTTGATCAATCTGCGTGGCAGCATCGACGCCGAAGGCGATAACAGTGCCGACAAAATCAACGGCGCCCTGCAGTCAGCCTTCGAGGACAAGGGGACGGCGGGAATTGTCCTGCGCATCAACAGCCCGGGTGGCAGCCCGGTGCAGGCCGGTATCGTTCATGACGAGATTCGGCGCTTGCGCGGCAAATATCCGGACATTCCGCTTTACGTGGTTGTCGAGGATATGTGTGCTTCCGGTGGTTACTATATTGCGGCGGCGGCGGACAAGATTTTTGTCGATAAAGCCAGTATCGTCGGTTCGATTGGCGTGCTGATGTCCGGTTTCGGGTTTACCGGCGCGATGGACAAGCTCGGCGTCGAACGACGTTTGCTGACGGCGGGCAACAACAAGGGGTTTCTTGACCCGTTTTCTCCGCAGGATGAGCGGCAGAATGAGCATGCCCATGTGCTGCTCGACGAAGTGCATAAGCAGTTCGTCGAGATCGTGCGCAAGGGCCGGGGTGCGCGTCTGAAAGAAAATGAAGCCATGTTCTCCGGCCTGATGTGGACCGGCAGCCAGAGTATCCAGATGGGGCTGGCCGATGATTTCGGCACGGTCGATTCGGTGGCCAGAGACCTGATCAAGGCGGAGGATATTCTTGACTATTCGGTCAAGGAAAATATTGCCGAACGTTTTGCCAAGCGTCTGGGAGCCGAGATGGGACAGGGCTTTGTCACGCGTTTGTTTGGGCAGTCGGGCAGGGTGCATTGAACGGGGTGTGACTCATGGCGGTGTACAAAGGATGTCAACAACTGGTTGCCGAAGCAAGGGCTGTCATTCGCACGCTGTCGCTGGACGAGGCTCGGGCTTGCCTCGATGATCCGCAGACGCTTTTCGTGGATCTGCGTGATGTACGTGAATTGGAGCGCGAAGGGCTGATTCCCGGTGCTTTTCATGCGCCGCGCGGGATGCTTGAGTTCTGGGTCGATCCCGAAAGTCCGTATCACAAGCCGGTTTTCGCCTCGGGCAAGCATTTCGTTTTTTACTGTCATTCTGCCTGGCGCTCGAGCCTGGCGACGGCGGCGGTGCAGAATATGGGACTTGCGCCGGTCAGCCACGTCGAAGGGGGGTTCCAGGCCTGGAAGGAAGCCGGATACCCGGTTGCCGCGTACGTCAAGCCGACCAGACGCAGCTGAGCTGACGGTTCAGGAGGCGTACAGCAGAAACACCGTCGGGCGGCGATCGATGTCCGGCAGTCCACGCTTTTTCCATTGCGCGACGCTTAAGGTGAGGATTTGTTCGCTTTCCAGCGTGAGGTCGGTGGCGACGCAAATCCGTGTTTGTGGCGAACAATGTTTGAGCAAGGCCTCGAGCATTTTCCGGTTGCGGTAAGGCGTTTCGATGAAAATCTGCGTGCGTTGGGCAGAGCGCGAGTCTTTTTCCAGTTCGAGAATACGTTTTTGCCGCTGGTCGTCCTTGGCTGGCAGGTAGCCGTGGAATGCAAAATTCTGCCCGGACAGCCCGGAGGCCATCAGCGCCAGCAGGATCGACGATGGTCCAGTCAGCGGGACGACACGGATGCCGCGCGCCTGCGCCAGTGCGACGAGTCCCGCGCCGGGGTCGGCCACTGCCGGACAACCGGCTTCGGAGATCAGCCCCGTATCGTGGCCACTGAGCAAGGGTTCGAGCAGGGCCGGGAGGGCGCTGGCAGGGGTGTGCTCGTTCAGTTCGTCAATATGGATCTCCTGCACCGGGCGGGTACAGGGGAGTGACTTGAGAAAAGCGCGCGCCGACTTGGCGTTTTCGGCGATGAAATGCGCGAGCGTCGCCGCCCGCTCGCGGACAGGAAGCGGCAGCACCTGTTCGGCCGGCTGCGGCCCCAGAGGGACGGGGATCAGGTAGAGGGTGCCTGCATTGGGAAGCGGGGGGGCAAGGTTCATTGTCTCTGGTGCTTTTTCATGGTTTGTCTTTTTCGGTGAAGGGTTTTTTGATCCTTCTCACTTCACGGCCTCACAGGATTCTGACGCCTTCCTGTCGCAACAGGTCGCACAGGGCAATCAGCGGCAGGCCGATCAGCGCGTTCGGGTCTTCGCCTTCCATCCGGGCGATCAGGGCAATGCCCAGTCCTTCCGATTTGGCACTTCCGGCGCAGTGATAGGGCTGCTCGCGGATGAGGTAGTTTTCGATTTCCTCGTCGTCAAGGTCGCGAAAAGTGACCAGCGTCGGAATGCCGCGCACCTGCGCCTGCCCGGTTCGGGCGTTGTAAAGACACAGGCCGGTGAAGAAATTGACCGTGCGCCCGCGCATTTCCTGTAGCTGCCGGACCGCGTTGGCATGCGTACCGGGTTTGCCGAAAACCTTGCCGTCCAGGCAGGCCAACTGGTCGCTGCCGATGATCAGCGCGTCCGGGTAGCGCGTGGCTAGCGCCTGCGCCTTGGAGGCGGAGAGACGCAACGCGGTTTCCTGCGGATTTTCTCCGGGCAAAGCGCGTTCATCGACGTCAGGGCTTGCAGTAACAAAAGAAATTTTCAGGCGTTCGAGCAGTTCGCGGCGAAAGGGCGAACTCGAAGCCAGCACAATTAAGGGTTGGGTCATGGCAGGATCGGTGAAAATGCCGGCACGTTGGCGGCAAATTTTTAAAAAGTCAAAGCGCCGACAGCTTGTTGCGTGCGCTTTGACTTCGGGGGGCAAAAATAATATCATGCGCGCCTTATGTCGCAACGGCTCGTTATTGACTGTCCGTCTTTTGCGCGTGAAGCCAAGTCGCTGCAAGGTGATTTGCCGATCGCCAGTTTGACACGAACGCTGGATTTGCTGGCCGATTCGGCTGGTGTGATTGGCTACCGTATCGAGGGTCGGATGGGAGAACGCCACAGACCGCAGTTGATCCTGCGGGTTGAAGGTGTCCTCTCGCTGTCTTGCCAGCGTTGTCTTGAGGGGATCAGTTATCCGCTCAGGCTGGAAAATACGCTGGAGTTTGTTGTTGACGAAGAGGATTTGACGCAGGAGGAAATCGAGGATGATTCCCGGGATTTTCTTCCGGCGCAAGCCGAAGTCGATGTGTTGGCGCTGATCGAGGACGAAATCATTCTCGGGCTTCCCTCAGTGCCGCGTCATGAATGTTGTGCCTTGCCGGAGCGCGCGCGTGAAATGCAGCCCGCCTCGCCGTTTTCGGTGCTCGGGAGCCTGAAGGGCAAGGCATAACCCAGGTGGTTTTTTGGAGTCAAGATTATGGCCGTTCAGCAGAACAAAAAGTCCCCATCCAAGCGGGGCATGCATCGTGCACACGATTTTCTGAGCAATCCGCCGCTGGCGGTTGAGCCGACGACGGGTGAGGCGCATCTGCGCCATCACGTCAGCCCGTCCGGTTTTTACCGTGGCAAGAAGGTTGCCAAGGGCGTGAACGAATAAGGCTTCCTGAACTGGCAGGCTGATTCCCGCAAGGGGGATTTCCTGCCTTTTCTTTTGCTTTTTTCCGGATGACAGTTACCGTCGCCATCGATTGCATGGGCGGGGATCATGGTCCCGTCGTCACCGTGCCGGCCGCACTGGAACTCTTGCGTCAGCAGGGGGATGTGCAGGTCATTCTTGTCGGTCTTGAAGACCGGATTCGGGTATTGCTTGCCGAAGCGGACGAATCCCGGGTGAGCATCCACCATGCCAGTGAAGTCGTCGGCATGGATGAAATGCCGTCGCTGGCGCTGCGCAACAAGAAGGATTCGTCGATGCGCGTGGCGATCAATCTGGTCAAGGAAGGCAAAGCCGATGCCTGCGTTTCTGCCGGCAATACCGGCGCGCTGATGGCGATTTCGCGTTTCGTGCTGAAAACCCTGCCCGGCATTGACCGTCCGGCGATCTGCGCGATCATGCCGACGATCAGCGGGCATACGCACATCCTCGATCTCGGGGCCAACGTCGATTGCACCCCGGAGAATCTCCTGCAGTTCGGCCTTATGGGCGCTTCACTGGTGGCGGCCATCGAGCACAAGGAAAAACCGACGGTCGGCATCCTCAATATCGGCGAGGAGGAGATCAAGGGCAACGAAATGGTCAAGCAGGCCGCCGAATTGCTGAAGGCTTCCGGACTCAATTTCGTCGGCAACGTGGAAGGCGACGGTATTTACAAGGGCGAGGCAGAGGTCATCGTCTGCGATGGCTTTGTCGGCAATGTCGCGCTGAAAACCGCCGAGGGACTGGCGCAGATGTTATCCTCCTTCCTGCGTCAGGAGTTTGGCCGCAACCTGCTGACCCGCCTGATTGCCCTGCTGGCCTTGCCGGTGCTCAAAAACTTCAAGAAGCGTGTCGATCATCGCCGCTATAATGGTGCGACCCTGCTGGGGCTGAAAGGCGTCGTCATCAAGAGCCATGGTTCTGCCGACGTTTTTTCCTTCAACAACGCCCTGAAGCGTGCGGCGCAGGAAGCGCGTAGCGGTGTGCTGGCACGTATTTCCGAACGCATTGCCCTGCAACAACAGCAGTCCCAGGAGACAGAACAGACATGTATGCCCGCATCGCCGGTATAGGCAGCTTTCTCCCCGGCTCCCCCGTGAGCAATGACGACCTCATCAAGCGCGGTGTCGACACCAGTGATGAATGGATCGTGACCCGCACCGGGATTCGTTCCCGCCATCTGGCTGAAGCCGGGGTCATGTCCAGCGATCTGGCCTTGGAAGCCAGCCGTCGCGCACTGGAAAACGCTGGGGTCGGTGTCGATGAAATCGATCTGATCATCGTTGCCACGGCGACGCCGGATTTCATTTTTCCCAGCACGGCTTGCCTGCTGCAGGGGAAACTCGGCAACTTGGGAGCCATGACTTTCGATATCCAGGCCGTCTGCAGCGGCTTCACCTACGCGCTGAATATCGCTGACAAGTTCATCCGTTCCGGTTCGCACAAAAAGGCGCTGGTGGTTGGTTCCGACGTTTTTTCGCAGATTCTGGACTGGAGCGACCGTACCACCTGCGTCCTGTTTGGCGATGGTGCCGGTGCCGTGGTGCTTGAGGCCTCCGAAAAGCCGGGCATTCTGGCGACGGCAGCGCATGCCGATGGTTCGCAGCACCACATCCTGTCGGTGCCGGGCGGCATCTGCGGTGGCAAGATCGTTGGCGATCCTTTCCTGCGCATGGATGGGCAGGCGGTGTTCAAGTTTGCCGTGCGCGTACTTTCCGAGGTGGCCAAGGAATGCTG
>CAYMYD010000056.1:8522-12071 GCA_964394535.1 uncultured Propionivibrio sp.
GCGATGGCATTTGCATTCGTATTTCCCGGGCAGGGATCACAGTCGGTCGGCATGATGGCCGCTTACGGTGACTCACCTGTCCTGCGTGCGACCTTCGACGAAGCCTCGGAAACGCTGGGGCAGGATTTGTGGCAGCTGGTTGCCGAAGGCCCCGCCGAACTCCTGGCGCAAACCGTCAATACCCAGCCGCTGATGCTGACGGCGGCGATTGCTGCCTATCGACTGTGGCAGGAAAAGGGGGGCAAACAACCCAGCGTCGTCGCCGGGCATAGTCTGGGCGAATATTCGGCGCTGGTCGCTGCCGGGGTGCTGGCCTTCAAGGATGCCGTGCCGCTGGTTCGCTTGCGCGCCACGGCCATGCAGGAAGCCGTGCCGGTCGGCGAAGGCGCGATGGCGGCGATTCTCAATCTGGACGACGATAAAATTCGTGAAGCCTGCGCGGTGGCCATGACCGAAATCGGCAATGGCGTGGTCGTCGAACCGGTCAACTTCAATGCGCCGGGGCAGACTGTCATCGCGGGCAGCAAGGCGGCCGTCGAACGCGCCTGCGAAGCGTGCAAATCCCGTGGTGCCAAGCGGGCCGTGTTGCTGCCGGTTTCGGCGCCTTTCCACTCCTCGCTGATTCGTCCGGCGGCCGATCGTCTGGCGGCGCGCCTCGCTGAACTCGATTTTCATGCACCGCAGATCCCGGTGATCAACAACGTCGACGTCGCCATCGAGAGCGATCCGGCGAAGATCAAGGATGCGCTGGTGCGGCAGGCCTATTCACCCGTTCGCTGGGTCGAGACGATGCAGAAAGTCGCCGAGATGGACATTGTGACGGTGGCCGAATGCGGCCCTGGCAAGGTGCTGGCCGGTCTGGCCAAACGCTGCGCCGATACGCTGGTCGGCGTGGCGCTCTTCGATTCTGCTTCGCTTGAAGCCAATCTCAACCTGGAGTGAAAAACATGTCTCTCAAAGGTCAAATCGCTCTGGTCACCGGTGCCGGGCAAGGTATCGGTGCGGCCATCCTGAAGGTACTTGCGGCCAAAGGGGCCACCGTCATCGGTGGTGATATCAATGCCCAAGCTGTCGAAAACATCAACGCCATGCTCGCTGATCTGGGGGCACACGGTTGTGGCATCCTTCTCGACGTGCGCAATGCCGAACATATCGAAGCCGGTGTCGCCTTTATCGAAAAGGAATATGGCCCCGTCTCCATTCTCGTCAATAACGCCGGGATTACCCGTGACAATCTCGCGATGCGCATGAAGGATGAGGAATGGGATCTGGTGATCGACATCAACCTGAAAGCCGTTTTCCGCATGTCACGCGCGGTCATGCGCGGCATGATGAAGGCCCGTGTGGGGCGCATCATCAACATTTCCTCGGTTGTTGGTTATGCCGGTAACGCCGGTCAGGCCAACTACTGCGCCACGAAAGCCGGTGTCGCCGGCATGGGTCGGGCGCTGGCCCGCGAACTGGGCAGCCGCAATATCACCGTGAACTGCGTGGCCCCCGGTTTCATCGACACGCACATGACGCAGGTACTCGACGACAAGCACAAGGCAGACCTCCTTGCCAATGTCCCGCTGGGCCGTCTCGGTACCGCCGAAGACGTGGCCGCTGCCGTCGGCTTCCTGGCCTCGCCGGACGCGGCTTACATCACCGGCACGACGATCCACGTCAATGGCGGCATGTACATGAGTTAAGCCCGCAAGGGCCGCAGGCGGTAACGACCGGTTCGCCTGTGTCATTTGTCAAGATCCGGTCGTTTTTTGTTAGAATGAGCCGTTTTTTTCATTCATATAATCCTTGGGAAGGAGCTTTTAAATGGATACTATCGAGCAACGCGTCAAGAAGATCGTCGCTGAGCAACTGGGCGTCAACGAGGCGGAAATCAAGAACGAATCTTCGTTTGTTGATGATCTTGGTGCTGATTCGCTGGATACGGTTGAACTGGTCATGGCACTGGAAGAAGAGTTCGAGTGCGAGATTCCGGACGATGAGGCCGAGAAGATCACCAGCGTTCAACAAGCCATTGATTACGTCGTCAACAACAAAAAGTAATCTTTCTGCGGGTTTGCCTGCGGACGGCGTCAGTCGTCCGCGTGGTATGCCTGCTTTTTCCTGGCACCCCAGTTTTTCCTGATATCCGGAGAAGAAATTGTCACGTCGTAAAGTCGTCATCACCGGTCTTGGCATCATCTCGCCGGTTGGAAACACCGTCGAGCAAGCCTGGCAGAACGTCCTGGCCGGGCGTTCCGGCATTGGTAAGGTCACACGCTTCGATGCCTCCACGTTCCCCTCGCAGATTGCTGGCGAGGTCAAGGATTTCGATGTCACCCAATACCTGCCGGCCAAGGATGCCCGTCGGATGGATACTTTCATCCATTACGGCATGGCGGCCGGTATCGAAGCCATTCGCGATGCGGGTCTGGAAGCCAATCCGGCCAATGCTGACCGTATCGGTTTTTCCATTGGCTCGGGGATCGGCGGTCTGCCGATGATCGAAAACTCTCGCGACGAATACAATGTTTCCGGCGTGCGCAAGATTTCCCCGTTTTTCGTTCCCGGTTCGATCATCAACATGATCTCCGGCAACCTGTCGATCATGTACGGTTATCAGGGCCCGAACATTGCCATTGTGACCGCCTGCTCGACCGGCACCCACTGCATCGGCGATGCCGCCCGCTACATCGAATACGGCGACGCCGACATCATGATCGCCGGTGGCGCCGAAAGTACCGTCTCCCCGCTGGGACTCGGTGGCTTCTGTGCCGCCCGCGCCCTGTCGACGCGCAATGATGATCCGCAGACGGCCAGCCGCCCGTGGGACAAGGATCGTGACGGCTTTGTCCTGGCGGAAGGTGCCGGCGTGCTGGTGCTTGAAGAATATGAACACGCCAAGGCGCGCGGTGCGCGCATCTATGGCGAACTGGCTGGTTTCGGCATGAGCGCCGATGCCAACCACATGACTGCCCCCTGTGAGGATGGTGCCGGCGCGGCGCTGTGCATGACCAATGCCCTGCGTAACGCCCGGGTCAATCTGAACGAAGTGAATTACCTCAACGCACACGGCACCTCGACGCCGCTGGGCGACAAGGCGGAAACCATCGCCGTCAAACGTGCTTTTGGCGAGCATGCGCAGAAACTGGTGGTCAATTCGACCAAGTCGATGACCGGTCACCTGCTGGGCGCTGCTGGTGGCATTGAAGCCATTTTCTCGACCCTGGCCGTCTATCACCAGGTTTCTCCCCCGACGATCAATATCTTCGAAGCGGGCGAAGGCTGCGATCTCGACTATTGTGCGGGTCAGGCACGGCAAATGAAGATCGACGTGGCCATCTCCAATTCCTTTGGTTTTGGTGGCACCAACGGCACCGTTGTCATCCGTCGCGTCTGAGCAAGCTCCTCCGGGCGGCGCAGTTCATGTTGAACTGCGCCGTTCGCGTTTTCTGTTCTTCCTGATCATCCTGCTGCATGGCTTGGCCATGGCGAGCCTGTTCGCCCTGCCGTGGCCGCTGTACGTCCGGCTTCTGCTCTGCCTGCCGCTGGTCTGGTCGGCCA
>CAYMYD010000057.1:0-2710 GCA_964394535.1 uncultured Propionivibrio sp.
CACAGACCTCTATTCATTTTAAATAAATTTATTAAAAACGATCATACAAGGGTAACACCCATCCGGTTTTCCGCCTTCCTGAGCAGAGCCGGGAGAGCCGGGTTTCCCAGCTTTTCACCGCAAAGGCGCAAAGAGCGCGAAGGACGCAAAGAAAATCAAAGGCTTGCCGGAAGGGCCTGAAGGTTTTGTCACTCACCTTTTGGGTGATTGGGAAAAGTTTCATAAGCTTTTGTTTCCTTCGCGTTCTTTGTACCTTTGCGCCTTTGCGGTGAGGATTTCAGGTTTATCCATTTTGCCGCGCAGTTCGGTTCAGAAACGCTGGTGCAGCGAAGCAATGATGGCCTTGGCCAATGCTTCGCCGCTTTTTTCGTAGCCCTGTTGGGTCAGGTGAATGCCATCCGCTTGAAACATCGACATGCCCTGCGCCATCGTCACTGCGGACCAGTCCCAGCTGCGCCAGCCCTGTTGCACTGCAAAGCGGGACATCAGGGTGCGGGCCGTAGCGAGGTCATGGTGGGTCTTCGGGCCATGCAGCGGGGTATGGGGCGGCAAGAGCAGAAGCACGGCGGCCTCTGGGGCGTGGCGCTCGACCCAGGCGGCGGTTTCCTGCAAATTCTGCTGGAATTTTTCCGGCACAAAATTGATATTGACCACATCGTTGGTACCAAAGGCCAGAATCAGCAAATCCGGCGCGTAATCGTGCACTTGCCAGCGGGTCACGGAATTGTCCCATTCGAGCAGGGTGGACAGGCTGGCCCCATTCAGGCCGATGCTGCTGAATACCACGCCCGGCTGCTTGCTCAGCGCCGTCACGCCGAACAGACGCGCCTGATCGCCCTTGCCACGTGCCAGCAAGCTCAATTCCTTCGTTGCCGGAAGCTGAAAAACACTACGCCCGGCGATTTTTCCATCAACCGGATGGCGTTCCTGCTGGCCCTGATAGAGCTTGAAAAACGGCGGGTCGAGATCGTAGCCGTCAAAGTAGATAAAAAAGCGTAGCGGCCCGGTCAGGCCGGTGAATTCGTAGCGGATCGTCTGATACGCGGACAGGCCATGACCGACAAAGCCGCCCAGACCGGCAACCGGCCGGCCGCCCTCGTCACGCGGTTCGCGCGGCCGGAGCTGGCGTATGGTCCACTGCGGGGCGGGAGTGACCAGCACGCCCGAAGAGGGCATTCGCCCGATCCGGCCCGGCGGAATGAGGCCGACGCCCCCGTTCCCGAAGGTGTATTGCAGGCGATGACGAACCCGATCAGGAAAATGGTTTCCGGCCGTATGCGAATCGCCCAACTGCAAGATACGCACCGGCTGGCCGTAAGGGCTGATGACCTGCTGCCGCATGCGCTGCGTGAAGTGTCGCCAGCGGACGTTGCCGCTGCCTTCGATCAGCGGGTCGGCCTGGGCCAGACGGAATGCTGGCGCACACAGCAGCGCTGAAAGACAAAAGCGCCCGAATTGGCGGCGGCTGCTCACGGTAATCCGGCGCTACGGGAGAACCAGTCGCCGAAGTGCAGATCGCGGGCGAAGTCACGCGCACTTTGCTGATAGCCGGGGATCGTCAGATGGATCAGATCCCGGGCCATCAGCGGCGGGGTTTTGTACAACCAGCGATACGACCCGCCTGGCCCGCCCATCGCGGCCTGCCAGTTCCAGAAAGCGCACTGGTAGCGCTGCCCTACCGAACGCTGGATATTGCCGATCTCCTGATGGATTTTTGCAAAGCGCAGCAAATCGGGCGCTGCCTTGCCCGGACGGGGTTTTTTCTTGCTTGCGGCTTTCCCTTTGGCTTTCGGACGTGGCGTCAGGATGCCGCGGTCGGTCGGGCCGATCAGCACACATTGCGCCTCGGGGAAAACCTGACGCAGATGGGTCAGCGCCTGCGAGAGTTCAGCGGTATAGGCTTCAGCATCAAAGGGACGGCGATTACCTTCGTTGGTGCCGTACTGAAGAACGACAAAATCGTAGGCGGTGTCGCCCAGGCGGGCGCGCATCGTTTCCGGGTCGATATGGCTCCAGCCCTGTACCGTCGCGCCGGGAATCGCCAGCGTATCCAGGTAGAGGGTCGCGTTTTCCAGATAACGCGGACGAAAGCCTTCCAGCGCCACGCTGCCCTTGATCAGGCGCAGACGCAGTACCGACATTGCGCGATCCGCGTTGATCCTGACGATGCCGCCAAAGGCGCGGTCGGTCGCCAGTACCTGCTCCTCGCCGTCGTCGACGGTCACGCCGAGGACCGGCATCGGCTCGTCGGCCGGTGGCAGGGCAAATTGCACTTCCACGCCGCGCAGGGCCGCCTCCCCCGCTTCCCGGCGGAAATCGATCCACAGATAACTGCCCGGCGTCTGGCTGTGCAACTGCGCCAGCGCCGGGCCGTAATTGCCGTCGCCTGCCGGATCGGCATAAGCGTATTTGTAATTCCAGCCACTGCTCTGGCAACGTTTGCCCAGCGGCAGACGGACGCCGGGCCGGGCCAGCGTTGCGGGCAGAAACTGCGCCTGCACTTCCTGCGGGCGGAAGCCTTCGATCCGTACCAGTTCCTCGGCAAAGAAATTGGCCGCCAGATGGCTGTCGCCCCAGAAGGCGATGCGCGTCGGACGGTCAGCCACCCGCTGCGCCAGGTGCAGTCCGGCGTCTTGCGCGGCGGGCGATTCGGCCATCAGGAATTCCAGCAGTTCGTCCAGCGTCGGCGGTTCCAGCACCGTATCGTCCG
>CAYMYD010000057.1:2810-11848 GCA_964394535.1 uncultured Propionivibrio sp.
TGCGTCCCGTCGTCTGCCCGAACCGCCAGTTTGCCTTTCTGCGGATCGTCGATATGTTTGCGAAAAGGTTCGTCGAGGCTGCCAAACAGATCCTCGGTGGATAGATAGGTGAAACCGAAACGCCGGGCTTCTTCACTGAAGATGCGGTTTTCCACGACGGCACCCTGGCGCGTCCGTTCGTTACGCATGTTGGGCAGACCGATCCAGATGACCTGCACGTGGTTCTGTTTGCAGAAGCTCATGACTTCGGCAACCCGGGCGCGATATTTTTCCACCCAGTTGTCGGAAGGGAAGATGTGGCGCTTGCCGTCTTCCACGATGTCCCAGGGATCGTTGGGCCCAAGAAAGACCACCAGCGTATCAAAGCGGTGTTTGCCCACCTCCTCCCGGATGTGCGCCGGCCAGTCGAAATAACGGCGTGCGGTCAGGCCGGTGCTTTGCTTGCTCTGGTCGCTGTAGAAACCGTCCGGGTGAATTTTCCGGATCTGGGCGATGGCGATGGGGGCCACTCCCTGCATCATGGAGTCACCGGCAAATAATATGCGCGGGAAGCCTCCTTTGTCCGGCAGGGCCGGCTCGCTGGCCTTGGGAGGCGCGGGTACGGGTGTCGGTGTTACGGCAGCGATGGTCGGAGGGTGCTCCGGTTTCGGGTCCGTCTGTGCGACAAGCTTCGGCACTTCGACCTTCGGGGGCTCTGCCTCGCTTTCCTCGACTACCGGAGGCGCAAGCGGCGGCTCGCTGCTTTGGCCGGTGAGCGCCAGCAGTTGGCGCGAGGGCGCAAAGACAGCCTCCGGCAGAATTTCGCTCAGGGTGACGTGGTAACGGCTGCCAAGGTAACGGTCGAAGGAATCCAGCCAGAGGATGAAATTGCTCAGGACGATGGCCGCAATCAGGAGATAGGTGGCGCGTAACGAGAGAGACATTTCAGAACTGGTAATAGATGAAGGCGGGAATGCCGCTCGGGCCAAAAAAGACGATGGCGAACGCGCTCAGCGTCCCCGCGAGATAGAGTTGCCAGCCGCGCAAACGCTGAATCCGTGTTTCGGCAAAGGCCGACAGACGCTCGGCGCGCGTGCTCAGGACGAAGAAAACGAGCGTAAAGCCGAGTAGCGCCAGGTGTTGTGGCAGGAAGCTGTCTGGCAGAACGCGCAGTGCAGCCAGAAGCTGCCAGGCCTCGTCCCAGGACGCGGCGCGGAAAAACACCCAGGCAAAGCCGACATAAAGCAGGGTCAGCAGCCGGGCCAGCGGCAGCGGCAAGCGTGGCGGTGGTCGCCCGCAGACGCCTTGCCACAGACGGCTGTCAAGGTTGAGAAAGACGACGCCCAGACCATGCAACAACCCCCAGAGCAAAAAGGTCGTGTTCGCTCCGTGCCAGATGCCGGAGAGAATCATGGCCACCAGCAGATTGATTTGCGTGCGCAGAAAACTGCCACGACTGCCCCCCAGCGGAATGTAGATGTAATCGCGGATGAAGGTCGACAGGGTGATATGCCAGCCATGCCAGAATTCACGCAGGCTGCGCGCCAGATAAGGCTGGCGGAAGTTGCACGGGATTTCGTAGCCAAGCAGCAGCCCCAGCCCGGTGACGATCAACGAGTAGCCGGAGAAATCAAGGAAGATTTGCAGCGAATAGCCCCAGATGGCCGCCAGGGCTGACAGGGCGTCAAGCCGGTCGGGATAGCGGAAGGCCGCGTCGACAAAGCTTTCGGCCAGCCTGTTGGCGAACACCATTTTCTGCACCAGTCCCAGCAGGATCAGATAAATGGCACGGGCGACGGCGCACGGCAGCCCCTGGCTTTCTTCCATCTGCCGGAAAAAGTTTTCGGCACGCAGGATCGGCCCGGCGAACAAGGTCGGCCAGAAGGAGAGAAAGACCAGTGGCCGCAAGGGTCCCACGACGCACGGCGGCTCCCGATAGCGCCAGACCAGATAGGTGATGGCCTGAAAGGTATAAAAGGAAACGCCCACCGGGGCGACGAAATCCGCCACCGGCAACAAGACCTGCAAGCCGAGTTGCGGCAGGATTTCGCCGACTTCCTGGCGGAAAAATTCATAATATTTGGTGGTCAGCAGCACGCTCAGGGCCAACAGGAGGCCAATCGACAAACGCAGGCGTTGCTGCGTGCCTGCCATGTTGACCCAGTTGCCCAGCAGCCAGATGCCCAGGCTGTAGGCCGCCAGGATCATCGCCGCCGTGCTTGACCAACTCGCATAGAGCGCATAACTGCCCAGCAGCAAGAACGCCAGTTGCGCCTTCCGCTGCCGATGCAGGCACCAGTAGAGCGGGAAAAACAACAAGGCCGCCAGGGCGAATTCGGGTGAAACAAAGCTCATGGCGGGGAGGCGGAGGGTAGACGAAGTTGACTGGCCTGGTGCTTCAAGGACGGCTCTTGCGGGCCGGGTGCTTTCTCCTCGGGGATCGGCACGGCAGGGATGGGCGGCAGCTTGCGCGCCAGATCCTGCTGCATGGCATGATGCAGCAGGCCCAGACCATTTCCGCCAAGCATCTCCACCTGCCTCGCGTATTCGTTCAACACCTTGTTGACGAACCCCCCATCAGAGACCGACGGATGGGCTGCCCCCACATAAAAACGCAGCCCGCCTTGCAAAGAACCCATCAGGGCGATGGCCTGCTTGATGATCAGTGCACCGACGCGAATATTGGCTTCCGGAAGGAAGGCTGCCTCGACCCCCCCGTAGGGCGCGAATTTTCCGGCGTGAATGCTGGTCATCACCTGCATCAGGCCCTGGGCACCCGCCGGACTTTGCACCTGAGGGTTGAAATTCGACTCGATGGCCATGATGGCCAGCAACAGGAGCGGATCAATCCCGGTTTCCCGGGCGGTTTCCTGCGCATGATCGATATAGCCCAGCAGGAGCAAGGGATCATGATTGTATTTCTTGGAAAAATAATTGCTGATCAGCATCTTGTCGGAGGCGCTGCGCAACAGGCCCTGATTCAGGGCCAGCGAGTCGACCTTGCTCAGAGGCACCAGATCGGCCTGCGCGGCGATGGAGGGCGGCGGCGGCTTTTTGGGTGCGGCGATACGATTCTCGCGGTTGATGCTCTGGCTCAAGTTGGGGTTCTCTTCAGGGGCAGCCGGTGCGGGCGGCGTTTCAGGCACATTGGGGTCAGCCGGGGACATGAACAGCATCACAAGCGCCGCAATCAGGCCGCTGGCAAAAACCAGGGCGATGATTTGCGGAATTCCCTTGCTGCCCTTTCTTTGCCACATTGCCGAAATCTCTTTTCTCTTGAGTACTCAGCCAGGATGACGTTTCAGGAAAATTATAGCATCGGCGGGCGACCTCCCCGGCGGAGCGCCTGTTTCAGAAAACACTTTGCAAGCGGCAGGCGCGGGCGGAAAATGTATGACAGATTCGTGAATCACTTTCCAATGCCGGGGCGTTTCCGGCTCGGCGGGCGAAACGGATCATTCTTATACTCTGGAGAACAAAATGCGCATTGGACCCGTAGAGCTTACGCCCCTGTCGTCGATGTTGGTTTTCATCCCGATTTGCATCGTGTTGCACTTTCTTCACGGCGATCCGGCCTGGATCTTCATTACCGCCGGACTGGGCATCATTCCTCTGGCAGGGCAGATGGGTAACGCCACCGAACATCTGGCCGAGCATTACGGCGCAGGCATCGGCGGGCTGCTCAACGCCACCTTTGGCAATGCGGCAGAACTGATTATCGGGCTGGTGGCACTGAAAGAAGGTCTGCTCGAGGTGGTCAAGGCCTCGATTACCGGTTCGATCATCGGCAATGCCCTGCTGGTGCTGGGTGCCAGCATGATTGCCGGTGGCCTGAAATTCGAAACACAGCGCTTTAACCGGACGGCGGTTTCCATCGGGACGACGCTGCTCGTGCTTTCAACCATCGGGCTGATCATCCCGGCGATTTTCCACATGCTGGTGTCAGGGACGCCGGAAGCGCATGAGCAGGAACTGAGTCTGGAAATTGCCGTGGTGCTGTTCATCTGCTACATCCTCAGCCTGGTTTTCAGCCTGCGTACCCATTCGCATCTTTATGTCGGCGAAAACTCGGAAGACAGCGAAGAGGCTCTCGAAGAGGCGATGGGTGGCAGCGCAGAAGCGCCCTGGAGCCGCAAAAAATCGGTCGTTGTCCTGGTTATCGCGACGGTGTTTGTGGCCATTCTGAGCGAGTTTCTCGTTGGCGCGGTCGAACATACCGCCAAGGCCTGGGGTTTGAGCGATGTGTTCATCGGTGTCATCCTCGTGGCCATCGTCGGCAATGCAGCAGAACATAGTACGGCGGTACTGATGGCGCTGAAAAACCACATGGATTTAGCGATCAACATCGCCATCGGTTCCAGTATTCAGATCGCCCTGTTCGTTGCGCCGCTGCTGGTTTTCTGTGGCTATCTGTTTGATCAGCCGATGAACCTGCTGTTTACGACGTTTGAAGTGCTGTCGATTGCCATTTCTGCCTGGATCGTCGTGCTGATTTCTTCCGACGGGGAATCCACCTGGCTGGAAGGGGTCATGCTGCTGGCCGTTTATCTCATTATCGGCATGGCGTTTTTCTATCTGCCGGGCTGATGAAGCGGGAAGGGTGAAGGGAGAAGGGGCTCTTTCCCGTTTTTTTCGGTCTGCGCCTGATAAAAAACGCCGTTTGTTTCCGTGGCATCATCACTGGCAGATGGTTTTCCCCCCCTCTCTCCCTTCAGGGGAGTGAATTTTCCGGTTAAACTCCGGTCTGTATTCGCTCCCCATTCGGTTTGACATCTTTCCCATGAAACTCTCTTTAGGCCCCCTGCTCTACTTCTGGCCCCGGCAGGAAGTCCTCGATTTTTACGCTGCCATGGCAGAAAACACGGCGCTTGACATCGTCTATGTCGGTGAAGTGGTCTGCTCGCGCCGCCAGCAATTGCGGACTGCCGACTGGATCGATCTGGCACGCAGCCTGACCGACGCGGGCAAGGAGGTCGTCGTTTCGGCGCAGGCCCTGCTCGAATCGGAAAGCGACCTCAAAGCCTTGCGTCGCCTGATCGACGAGGCCGGGTGCAAGGTTGAAGCCAACGATCTCGGTGCCGTCAGTATCGCCGCCGGACGCCCTTTCGTTGCCGGGCCGCACCTCAATATCTACAACGCCGCAGCGCTGGCGACCTTCCATCGCCACGGCCTGCAACGCTGGGTGCCGCCGCTGGAAGCCACCGGCGCACTGATCGAAATGCTGCACAAAAATCGCCCGGACGGCGTGGAAACCGAGGTCTTTGTCTTCGGCAAGCTGCCGCTGGCGTTCTCGGCACGCTGCTTCACCGCCCGTCGCTACGGGCTGAACAAGGACGACTGCCAGTTCCGCTGCATGGAGCATCCCGAGGCGATAACGCTGAAAACCCGCGAAGGCCAGCCCTTTCTGGCGCTCAACGGCATCCAGACGATGTCCGCGCAGACCTGCAACCTGCTCGCTGAAGTCCCGCAGATGCGCGCGATGGGCATCGATATCCTGCGCCTGAGCCCGCAGGCGCAGCACATGGACGCGATCATCGCCGCCTTCGACAGCGCCCGTCGGGGTGACAAGCCCACGCCAATCGCGAGAGAATACGCCTCCGAAGGTTTTGTCGACGGTTACTGGTTCGGCAAGCCGGGGATCGCTGCCGTGATGAATGACGCGTAAGGAGTTTTAAGAGATGCACGAAACCAATTTCAGACTGCCGACCATTCCGCGCTTTACGCTGCCGTCGTTCATTGCCCATGTCGGCAACCGCCTGCCGCAGTGGCCGCATGCCGTGGCCTTTTCCGCTGCGCTGAACGCCATCGTCAAGATGCGCGTGCTCTCCGAAGACAGTCTGGCACTGCTCGAAGGCAGGACTTTCCTGATCGACGTTCAGGATGCCGGTGGACGGGCCTCCTTCACCTTCCGCAACGGGCTGTTTCGCCCGCTGTTCATGCCGCCGACACAGCACGATCTGGTCTTCAGCGCCAAACTCTCGGCCTTCCTGCAAATGGCCGCCCGTCAGGAAGACCCGGACACGCTGTTCTTCAAGCGTGATCTTTCCATCGAGGGAGATACGGAACTGGGGCTGATCGTCAAGAACATGCTCGACGCCGTGGAATGGCCGAAAATGCCGGGCTGCCCGGTTTTTCAGCATCCGGTCTGAGTGGGAATGCCGTGAAAGGTGAAAGGTGAAATGTGGAGAACCCTGCCGCTAGCGATGGTGACGGGATGGGTTTGTCCTTGGTCAAAGCGCGAAGCGCCTGATATTTCACATTTCACGTTTCACAGCGTCTCCTGCTCCTGATATTTCATCTGCCGGGGTGGCACACGCCATGACACCGAGCGTTTTTCAGAATTGATACGGGAAACAAAACATGCCGATCTGGAACAAGGAAGCCGAGTGCGGCGCGCTGGAAGCGCGACGTCAGGCACAACTGGAAGAATTGCAAAAAACGGTCGAACGCGTTTATTCGCGGGTGCCGTTCTATCGTAACAAGCTTGATGAAAAGGGCGTCAGGCCCGACGACATCCGCTGCCTGAAAGACATCGCCAAGCTGCCCTTCACCACCAAGTACGAACTGCGCGAAACCTACCCTTACGGGCTTCTCGCCTGTGCGCGTGAAGATCTGGTCGAAATCCACACCTCCTCCGGCACCACCGGCACGCCGGTGGTCGGCGCCTACACGCAGAACGATATCGACCTGTGGTCGGAAATCATGGCCCGCACCCTGGCCATGGCCGGTTGCGAAAAGGGCGATACGGTACAGAATGCCTTCGGTTACGGCATGTTTACCGGCGGTTTTGGTGTGCATTACGGCGTGCGCCGCATCGGTGCCAACATGATCCCGATTTCGGCCGGCAATACCCGCCGCCAGTTGCACATCATGCGCGACTTCGGCGCCACCCTGCTCACCTGCACCCCCTCGTATTCCCTGTTCCTTGCCGAAGCCGCGCAGGAAGAGGGCATTGATTTTGCCAGCCTGCCGCTCAAGTCCGGCTGCTTTGGTGCCGAGCCGTGGAGCGAGAACATGCGCGGCGAAATCGAGAGCCGTCTGGGTATCAGTGCGCATGACATCTACGGCCTCACGGAACTCATCGGCCCCGGCGTGGCTGCGGAATGCGAACACAAGTGCGGCATGCACTTCAACGAGGATTACTTCTATCCGGAAATCATCAACCCGGAAACCGGCGAAGTCCTGCCTGATGGCGAAAAGGGCGAACTGGTGATCACCAGCCTGGGGCGCGAAGCTTCGCCGTTGCTGCGTTACCGCACCCGCGACATCACCTGGCTGATGCGCGAGCCCTGTGCCTGCGGTCGCTCCACGGTACGCATCCACCGCCTGCTCGGCCGCACCGACGACATGATGATCATCCGTGGCGTCAATGTGTTCCCGTCGCAGATCGAAAACGTGCTGGTGCGCATCGACGGCGCACAGCCGCACTACCGCATCATCATCGACCGGGGGGCGACGCATCTCGACGAAATCGAGATCCAGGTCGAGGTCGACGAAAGCGTTCTTTCCGACGTGACCCGTGCCATGGAACAGCTACGCAAACGCATTCACGACGAACTCAGGAGCGAACTGGGTATCAGCGCCCACATCAAGCTGGTCGAGCCACGCTCGATCGAGCGCAGCGAAGGCAAGGCCAAACGTATTATCGACAAGCGAATGATTTAAAGGAGTGCGCCATGATCATCAAGCAGATTTCCCTCTTCATGGAAAACTCGACCGGCCGTCTGGCGGGAGCGACCGACCTGCTGGCCGAAGCAAAAATCAACCTGCGCGCGATTTCGATTGCCGACACGACCGAATTCGGCATCCTGCGCCTGATTGCCGATCAGCCGGAAAAGGCCGTCAAACTGCTCAAGGAAGCGGGCTTTGCCGCCCGCGAAACCGACGTGATCGCTGTCGAGATCGCGGACGAGCCCGGTTCGCTGGCACGCATCATGGCCCTGTTCCGCGATGAGGGCGTCGGGATCGAATACCTCTATGCCTCGCTTGAGCACCGGGCTGGCAAGGCGGTGATTGTCATGAAGGTCGACAACAGCGTTGCCGCGCTGGCGCTACTCGAAAAACACGGTTTTTCTGCTTGATAGCGTGTGGAATTCCTTCCATTGGAAGGAATTCCACTGACAGAAAATCGGCTTACTTCAGCTTGAGATAGACCTCGGCTGCGCGCACGCCCATTTTTTCATGCGAGGCGGTTGTCAGGTGCACGCCGTCGGGGCGAACGCTTGAGCCATCGCTGTTGACAAAGCCTGCCCCCAAGTCTTTGGCGGCCAAAGGCAATTGCTCACGAATGAGTTTGCCTGCCCGACCTGCGTAGCCCTGGTAAAACTCAAGAATCAGAACCTTCATGTTCGGCGCATCAAGGTCCTGACGCATCAGGGTCAGCACATCATAGGTTGCGGCACGGAACATTTCCGGCGAGGTCAGGAAGTCAGCGTCGGATTCTCCCTGCAGCCAGATAATGCCGGCCTTGAGCGGGGTATCGCCAGCGTTTTTGACAGCCTCCAAAGCGGCCTTGTAGTCGTTGATTGCCGTGTTATAGGGGTTGACCGGCAGGTTATAGGAGGAATTCGGTACATAGCCTGTCGGCCCATGATTTTTATTCCATTCATAGATCGGCGTTCCACCCCAGGCGCGATTCACGAACAGGATTTTGTCTCCCGCCGGCAGGGTGGGCAGCAAGGCTCTGGCAAAAGGGCGGCCCATGTTGGTTCCATAGGTTGGACCAACTTTGTCATGGCGCAAGGGGTCATTGGCAACTTCGATCTGGTTGAGCGGGCTTCCGGCGCGCCCATCCGAAAAATTGAGGATGCGCGGGTCGACGCTGAAACTGAACGGAGTCGGATCGCGCCCGACCATGTTGGACTGCCCGACGAGAAGGAAAACATGGACATTTGCCGCGTTCGCCAGTGTCGTGAAAAAAATGGCTGCGAGCAGGCTGAAAAGTTTTATCGCACGCATATGAACTCCTGATGTGATTGAGTGATTGGATTGGCCTGATTTGTCCGTCAAGCTGCGGCCATTATGCCCATAAGTGGATGCCAGCGCAGTGAAAAAGTCGA
>CAYMYD010000058.1:0-1830 GCA_964394535.1 uncultured Propionivibrio sp.
TTTTCTCCCCTCGCCCGCTTGCGGGAGAGGGGCGGGGGAGAGGGGGAGGCGCTTGATTTTCCAAGATTTTTTAATTGGAAAAACGAAACCCTCTCCCCTAACCCCTCTCCCGCAAGCGGGCGAGGGGAATAAATCAGCGTCTCCCACAGAAAACAAAAATTGATGGGGTTTTTCCAGCCCACCTGAAGGGCAAATGAAAACACCTTCAGCCGACAAATCTTTGATTTTCTTCGCGTCCTTTGCGCTCTTTGCGCCTTTGCGGTAAATAACAGAGGTTTCCAGGATCATGACAATTCACGCAGAGCGATAATCAGCCGCTCAAGCTGTTCCGGCGAATGTGCGGCTGAAAGCGAAATGCGCAGACGGGCGCTTCCTTTCGGCACGGTGGGCGGACGAATCGCCGGTACCCATAGCCCCCGTTCGTAGAGCGCCTCGGAGACACGCAAGGTCTCGTGGTTATCGCCGATGATGACTGGCTGGATGGCCGTCGGCGAAGCCAGCAAGCGCCAGCGTGTGCCGGCCAGTCCGTCGCGCAACTGCCGGATCAGCGCCTGCAAATGCGCCCGCCGGGCATCGCCGTTTTCGATCAGTTCAAGGCTGGCCAGCAAGGTGCAGGCGATCAGCGGACTGGAACCAGTGGTAAAAATATAGCTGCGGGCACGGTTGATCAGCCATTCGATCACCGTTTCCGAAGCCGCGACAAAAGCACCGGAAACACCGGCCGCCTTGCCCAGTGTTCCCATGTAGATCAGACGCCCGGCGTTCGGCAAGCCGAAGTGTGCGAGACTGCCGCGCCCGGCCTGACCAAGCACGCCAAAACCATGCGCATCGTCAACGACCAGCCAGGCATCAAAGCGTTCGGCCAGTTCCAGGAGCGTGGGCAGCGGGGCCAGATCGCCGTCCATGCTGAACACGGCGTCGGTCAGAATCAGCTTGCGCCGCGCCTGGCTGGCCGAGAGCAGGCGTTCGAGCGCCGCGACATCGCCATGCGCGTAACGCTGGCTTTCCGCGCCCTGGGTTTTGGCCAGTTGAACCGCGTCGATCAGCGAAGCGTGGTTGAGTTTGTCGGCAAAAATCGCATCGCCGCGCCCGGCCAGCGCCGGGACAATGCCGAGGTTGGCCAGATAGCCGGTGGAAAACAGCAAGGCGCGCTCAAAGCCGGTAAAGGTCGCCAGACGGCGTTCCAGCGCCTCATGCGGCGCCAAGTGCCCGCTCACAAGATGCGAAGCCCCGCTGCCGACCCCCCATTGCCGTGCCCCGGCACAGGCCGCGTCGATCAGCGCCGGATCACTGGCCAGCCCCAGATAATCGTTACTGCAAAAGCTGACCAGCTCACGCCCGCCGACTTGCGCCAACGGCCCACAGGCCGATTCCAGCGTGCGACGGCGACGTTTCAGACCATCGGCTTCCAGCGCGTCGAGTTGGCTGCGCAGATCGCCCAGCAACGCCGAATGCGCAGAAAATTCAGGAAGAGGCATCACCCGTGTTCCGGCCTCACGCCACCGCGGGCTGATTTTGCAGCATCGCCAGCACGTTGGCGACCCGGGCCTTCATTTCGTGACGGTGAATGATTTGGTCAATCGCCCCTTTTTCAAAGAGAAATTCGGCGCGCTGAAAGCCTTCAGGCAGGGTCTGGCGTACCGTTTGCTCAATCACGCGCGGCCCGGCAAAGCCGATCAGTGCGCCGGGTTCGGCGATCACCACGTCGCCAAGGAAGGCAAAAGAAGCCGAAACACCCCCCATCGTCGGGTCGGTGAGGATGGAGATGAAAGGCAGGCGTGCTGCCGACAGTTTGCCCAGCGCCGCCGTGGTCTTGGCCATCTGCATCAG
>CAYMYD010000058.1:1930-6257 GCA_964394535.1 uncultured Propionivibrio sp.
TGTTCTTGCGCGCCTCGGTGCCATCGCCACGTTTGATCTTGGGGATATGCGGTTCATTGAGCCAGCTCATGTCGTCTCCTGTGTGATAAGGGGAAGGAAAAGCCCTTCCCGATGGGTCATATTCCTGGAAAAACGGGGGAAAAAAGCAAGCAGCGTATCAGCCCGACGTTTTCAAACCACGGCATCAATACTGCGACGTAATTCGACAACCAAGGCCTTGAGGCGTTCCAGCACGGTTTCGGGCGTTGATTGCTCAACTTCCTCGACAACCCGGCTACCGACCACCACCGCGTCGGCAATCCGTGCGACAGCAGCCGCTGTCACAATCGTGCGGACACTGCCAGCGACAGCAACCGGCATGCCGACCAGGGCCCGAATCTGCGAAACCTGTGACGTGATCCTCGGCAAATCAAGCACCGCCGTACCGTCAGCGCCCCGGGGTGGTTTGAAATAGATATAGGTGCTGGACAGCTCACCCAGCTGCTCGATATGCTCCGGCGTGGAGTCCACCGTGAGCTGGAAGACCGGATCAAGCGAGTTGTCCTTCATGGTACGGGAAAAATCGGCGACGTCTTCCGGCTTGTCGTCGACACTGAGCACCCCATCAACCCCGGCATTGAAGGCAGTAGCGGCAAACTCGTCGACACCGAACGCCCTGAGCGCCCTGACGCAGGTCATCAGCACAACTGGCGTTTCATTGTTATCCGCACGAAACTCGGCAACCATGCCGAGCACCTGTCGCAGATCGACATGCCGGGCCAGCGCCCGGTCGGAAGCCCGCTGGATGCTCGGCACATCAGCGATCAGCCCGGAGAAAGGCAGGGCAAGTTCGATGATATCGCTCCCGCCTTCGGCCAGTGCGTGCATCAGCGATACCGTGAGCTCCGGCCCCGGATCGCCGGGCATGAGGAATGTAATCAGCGCCCTGCGGCCTTGTGACTGCAGACGCTCGAAAGTGGCTTGAATTTTTGACATAGAAACCCTCCCGCAAGGAAGGGTGAAGTGAGTTCGTGAATACCCGGAAAAACCCGCAAGCAGCAGAAAATTAGTGCGTGATTATAGCAAACCGCCCCCATCCGGCTCCGGCAAACCCCAGCGGGATTCATAGCAGACACCCACCAGATACAGGCCGTCTGCCGCAAAGGTTGGCGCGGCATGCCGTCGGTCTTTGGCCACCAGCAACTCGGCCATCCACTGCGGCGGGTGCTTTCCCTGGCCGATATAGACCAGGCTGCCCACCAGATTGCGTACCATGTGGTGCAAAAAGGCGCTGGCTTCGAAGTCGAAGACGATCATCTCTCCCTGACGCCGGACATTCGCCTGCCGCAGCGTCTTGACCGGCGTTCTGGCCTGGCAATCGGCGGCACGGAAGGCAGAAAAATCGTGTTCGCCAAGCAGCATTGCCGCCGCCTGCTGCATCCGTGTTTCGTCCAGTGGATGGTGATACCAGCCGATACGGCCATGGCCGACACCGGGACGTTGCGACCGATTGAGCAGAAGATAGCGATAACGCCGCCCGAAGGCCGAAAACCGCGCATGAAAGCCGGGATCGACTTCCTGCGCCCAGCGTACCGCCACCGCTGGCGGCAAAAAAGTATTGACCCCGCGCACCCAGGCCGTGAGCGGACGTTCAACCCCGGTATCGAAATGCACGACCTGCCCGGTGGCATGCACACCGGCATCGGTCCGTCCGGCGCAGACGGTGGCCAGCGGAGTTCCGGCAATCTGCGTCAACGCCGCTTCCAGCGCATCCTGCACCGACCCGCCACCCGGCTGCGTCTGCCAGCCGCAGAAGGCACTTCCATCGTATTCCAGACCCAAGGCAATACGCATGATTATGTTGAATGGAAAAAAATCAACAGCAGCAAAATAAAACCCGGCACCAGCAGATCAGCTAGGCCAAACGGGATCTGTGGCAATTCGAAGCTTTCATCCGGCGTCGCTTCCGGCACATCCAGCAGGATACGCCAGTCGCGCGGACTGGGCAGGGTTTCAACGTAACGCAGCACCAGCATTAGACGCACGATGCCACGATCAGTATCCACGCCTGAACGTCGTAACGGCCACAGCAAGACGTGCGAGGCACTCAGCAGTTCCGGCAAACTCATGGTCTCCAGAAGAGCCGCGACCGCCAGCAGAACAAGCAGCAGGCGAGCCAACTGCGTTAACGCTACCTGGACACCTTCCTGCGTCGGCGCGTAATCGGAGGGCCACAAAGGCTCTCCGGCAACACCCCAGGTAAAAACAACCAGCAATGAAAGCAGCAGCCAGCGGGTGCGCCATACAAGTTTCACGCCGCGTTGCAACGCACCACGACCACACAGCAAGGGTAGCAGGAAAGCCGTCAGCAAAGCCCTGCCATCGAGCCCCTGAACACCTATCAGAAAGCCCAGCCAGAGCAGCAGACGGCTGACCGGATGTAATGCAGACATGGCGCCATACCGAGAAAAAAAGCCGCAACCCCGACGGGTTGCGGCTTGCATTACGACATTCCGGATACTCAGGAACCGAGCTTGGCAAGGAGGCCTTGCGCTTTTTCGCGCTGTGCCGGACTGCCTTCCTTGAGCACTTCCTGCAGCAGTTCACGTGCACCTTCAAGATCGCCCATGTCTTCGTAAGCCTTGGCCAGATCGAGTTTGGTTGTCACCTCCTCGTTGCTGTCCATTGCGAAGTCCGGCAGGGTCATATCATCGTCTTCCATGCTGAGCAGGGGATTGACCACCGTTTCTGTCTGTCTGGCATGGGCTTGCGCTTCGTCGTTGATCGCAGCCGGTGGCGTATCCGTATCCAGCGACAAATCCAGCGTCATCGGCACATCCGGTACAGCCGGTGCGACCGGCTCAGGCGTCGCGGGTGAAGGAGAATCCAGATCGAGATCAATGGCAGAAAGGTCGATCATCGGGGCGAGCGGCTCGTTGTCTTCTGCGTCGTCCAGTTCCTGGCCCACATTGCCGAGAATCGTTGACTCGGTCAGGCTGACATCGAACTCGATCACATTGTCGTCTTTTGCCTCGTCCTGCGTCTCCCCGGATGGCGCGCTGAAGCTGAGGTCAAAGTCGACCTCCCCGGGTTCGCTCGCTGCCGGTGCTTCAGCAACAGGTTCAACCGGGGCTTCCTCAGCCGGAGCCTCCACTTCCTCGTAATTTGCCTGCGGCATGGCCGCCCTGAGTCCGGCGTTGGTGATCACGGTTGCCCCGAGATCCTCTCCTTCCGGCTCGTCAGCGGGTACGGGCTGACTGAAATCAAGCGCGACCGTTCTCACCGAAGCCTCCGGTGTCAGGCGGTGCGTATCCTCCATCGTCAGAGCAGCCGGTTTTGCCGGAGCAGCCGGCTTTATTGGAGCTGGTGCTGGCTCGGGTTCAGGAGCAACTTCCTCGCTTTCACTCACGCCCAGATCAAAATCAAGGCTTGGCGCATCGACAGGCGGAGGCTCTTTTTTTCCGTTCTTTTCCGCTTCACTGGCGATCTGCGACAGTTCACCCGGCAAGGTCACCGTGCTACGCGTGGCTTGCGGCTGCACGATCACGGTGGCATCCGGGTCAAAAGCAGCACCCGACGCACCGGCCACACCACCATAAAGCGGGTTGGACGGATCAAGCTTGAGCCCCAGTACAGCGGCCTTTTCCCAGTCCGCACCGGCGCCGCCGGTCTCGCTGTAAAGCTCGGAGGCTACGGTCGCGAAGGCTTTGCTGTCCTTGCGGTTCGAGTAAATCTCCAGCAGCTTCAAATGGATGGCGAAGCGGCGCGGCTCCTTGCTCTTGGCCTCAAGCAGGATTTCCTCTGCCTGCGCATCGCGACCATATGCCATGTAGACATCGGCTTCCGCAACCGGATCAACTTCATCGGTATCGATACTGCCCGGTCCGGCCTGACTGAAATCGGTTTGCGCCGGAGCGTGCGATGTATCGACGCTCTGCCCACCGGTGCTACGGAAGATGGAGTTCGACATCAGGCTGTTACCCGGCTGCGACATCGTGCTCATCGCACCCAGCGCTGTCTCGCCCTGCGCCGCACGGCGACGACGGATCACGACATAGGCACCAAGCAGGGCCAGCAAGCCACCGCCCGCACCCAACAGCATCGGGTTATCCAGCAACTCCTCAAGGAAATCCGGCTCCGGTGGTGGTGGCGGCGGTGCAACAGGCTTGGGTTTCGGCTTTGGCATTTCCGCCGGTTTGGGCGGTGGTGGTGGCGCTACCGGTTTGCTTTCTTCCGGCTTGACTTCCGGCGCAGGCGCGGGTGCTGGTGTGGGCGCAGGTGCCGCTTCCGGAGCGGGTGCTGGAGCCGGAGCTGGTGCAGGCGCGGGTGCCGGAGCCGGAGCCGGAGC
>CAYMYD010000058.1:6357-10422 GCA_964394535.1 uncultured Propionivibrio sp.
GCTGGTGCTGGCTCAGCCGGTTTCGGCATCGGTGCCGGTTCAGGAGCAGGTTTCGGTGCCGGAACCGGTTCGGGAGCAGGCTTGGGTGCCGGGGCAGGGGCCGCCGGTGCGGGTGGTGCTGGTGGTGCGACCACCGGCATCGGTGGCTTCTCGGCAGCCTGTTTTTGCAGTTCGGCCAGACTCTGGTTTTTCAGTTCAAGCAGCTTCTGCAGATTGGCTACATTCTTTTCCAGTGCGGCAACACGCTCGCTGGCTTCCTTGAGCGCCTTTTCGCGGGCAATCTGATCCTCGTCGCTACGTTTTCCGGCAGCAACACCCGCCTTGCCCGTCCCGGCTTCGGACTTCGAGACTTTCAGCTGGTCCTTCGGTGTGGTAACCGGCGCGGCCTTGTCCTCCACCTTGGTGGTGATCTTGCCCGAGGACTCCTGCTTCGCATCCGCTTCCGTAACCGGCGCCTTGGCAGCAATACCGGCCAGCTTGCTGCGATAGGCATTCCAGTCGGAAGACTGGGCGGTTACCTGTTTTTTTGCTTCTTCCGGTGTAATGGACTCCAGCACCGGCTTTTCGGGAATGGAAAGAATCTTGCCGGACTTCAGGCGGTTCATGTTGCCGCCATCGAAGACGTCCTGATTGGCACGCAGCAGACCAACCAGCATCTGATCCAGCGAAATGCCGGACGGCAGGTTGGCCCTGGCAATCCGGCTCAGTGTTTCGCCTTGCTTGACCTCATGGGTCTTGCCTCCCGCCGTATCACCGGCCGGTTTCTCGGCAACTTTTACTGCGGGCTTTTCGGCGGCCTTGGTATCAGGCTTTTCTACCGGCTTTTCTGCCGCTTTTTCACCCGGCTTCGTCCGCAGATCAATGAATATTCCTTTGGAGGCATCCGTCATTTCCGGCTTCACCGGCGCTGCCTGAACGGGAGCGGGGGGCGGCGGTGCATAGGTCGCAGTCACCCTGGGCTTGCTCACTACGGCTGCCGGAGCCTGGGCCGCCTTGGCAGCGACTTCCGGCGGGTCCAGCAGGAAGGTGTACTCGCGCTGCAAGCGACCGGTCGCCCAGTTGAGTTCGAGCAACATGTCGATAAAGGGATCGTTAACCGGAGAACTCGTCGACAACTTGATAACCTGCTGTCCGCCGGGACGCTTGTCCAGCGTGAAGCGGATCCCCAGCAGGGTCGATGCGTAATCAAGCCCGGCCTGCTTGAAAGCTTCCGGCGGGGCCAACTTGGCCTTCATGCTGGAAAGCTCTTCGCGCGAGGCGTTCAGCTCGATCTCGGCCCGCAGGGGTTGCCCCAGCGCGGAGAAAACCGTGATTTTTCCCAGACCGGCAGCCTGCGCCAACTGCGGAATTGCGGAAAAAGCGAGGCACGTAGCGACCGCCAGAACCGAGGCCCGCAGTTTGCGAGGTTTTCCTGATTGATGGATATTATTTGCCACAGCACCACCCTGAGCGTCCAAATGGAAATATTAAAATAACATCATGGAGTTAGCGATGCAAGCTAAACTTGCTTGTGATGTTAGGAGTGTTGTAAAAAAAACCAGGGTGGGAAACCCCGGTTTTTTCGGGTCAAACCTGAAAATCATTGATCGAGCAGAATCCGCAGCATGCGGCGCAGCGGTTCCGCCGCCCCCCACAACAGCTGGTCACCGACGGTAAAGGCGCCCAGATACTCCGGCCCCATCGCCAGTTTATGCAGGCGACCGACCGGGACGGTCAGCGTGCCTGTTACGGCAGCCGGGGTCAACTCCCGTTCGCTGATTTCGCGTTCGTTCGGCACGACCTTGGCCCATGGGTTGCCCTGGGCGATGATGTCGGTGATTTCGTCGAGTGGTACGTCCTTCTTCAGCTTGATGGTCAGACCCTGCGAATGGCAGCGCATGGCACCGATACGCACGCAGAGGCCGTCGACCGGGATGCTGCCCGGCGAACGGAAGGGCGGCAGACCGAGGATCTTGTTGCATTCGGACCCGCCTTTCCATTCCTCCTTGGACTGGCCGTTTTCATAGGCGACGTCGATCCACGGAATCAGGCTGCCGGCCAGCGCCGTGTTGCGGAAATTTTTGGTCGGGAAGGACGGCGCACGCATGGTCTCGGCAATCTTGCGGTCGATATCGAGAATGGCCGATGCCGGATCGGCAAGCTCGGCCTTGACCGCGTCGTGCAACGCGCCCATCTGCTGTAGCAACTCGCGCATGTTCTGCGCCCCGGCACCGGAAGCGGCCTGATAAGTCATCGCCGACACCCATTCGACGAGTTTGTGACGGAACAGGCCGCCCAGGCCCATCAGCATCAGCGAAACCGTGCAGTTACCGCCAATCCAGTTCTTGCCGCCCTTGGCGAGTGCGTCCTTGATGACGTCAAGATTGACCGGGTCGAGGATGATCACCGCGTCCTTGTCCATGCGCAGCGTCGAGGCCGCGTCAATCCAGTGACCGTTCCAGCCGGTCGCACGCAGTTTCGGGAAGACTTCCTTGGTGTAATCGCCGCCCTGACAGGTGACGATGATGTCCATCTGTTTGAGCATGTCGATTGACGCGGCGTCATGCAGCACGCCGCCTTCCTTGCCCCCCAGCGTCGGGGCCTTGCCACCGACCGAGGAGGTCGAGAAATACACCGGATCAATGAAAGCGAAATCGCCCTCTTCCACCATGCGCTGCATCAGCACCGAACCGACCATGCCACGCCAACCAACCAGACCAACTTTTTTCATTGAGTTTCCTTTTTCAAAAAGAGAAGAGGGAAGGGAGAAGGGAGAAGGGTAAAACCGGTTACCAGGGAAATGCCCCGGATACAAACAGCGTCGCGAGAAGGTGCCGATCACAGCATTTCATGACCTCACCCTTCTCCCTTCCCCCTTCTCCCTTCACAGATTCTTTAATACCGCATCGCCCATTTCCCGCGTGCCGAGCTTTTGCATACCCGGCTCGTAGATATCGACGGTGCGGTAGCCTTGTGCCAATACTTTCTTGACCGCCGTTTCGATGCGTTGCGCCGCTTCTTCGTTGGCGAAGGTGTAGCGCAGCATCATCGCCACCGACAGAATGGTGGCCAGCGGGTTGGCCATGTTCTTGCCGGCGATGTCCGGCGCAGAACCGTGGCACGGTTCGTACAACCCCTTGTTGCTCTCGTTCAGCGACGCCGAAGGCAGCATGCCGATCGAACCGGTAAGCATCGCGGCTTCATCGGAGAGGATGTCGCCAAAAATGTTACCGGTGACCACCACGTCAAACTGCTTCGGTGCGCGCACCAGTTGCATCGCCGCGTTGTCGACCAGCATGTGCGAGAGTTCGACATCGGGATACGCCGGTGCCAGTTCGACCATCACGTCGCGCCACAGTTGCGTCGTTTCCAGCACGTTCATCTTGTCGACCGAACAGAGCTTCTTGTTCCGTTTCTGTGCAGCGGTGAACGCCACGTGCCCGATGCGGCGAATCTCGCTTTCGGAATAACACATGGTGTTGAAACCGTAACGCTGGGTGGTGCCATCAATCAAACGCTGCTCGATGCCGCGCGGTTGACCGAAATAGATATCGCCGGTCAGTTCGCGCACGATCAGGATGTCGAGACCAGACACCACCTCCGGTTTCAGGGTCGAGGCATTGGCCAGTTCAGGGTAAAGGATCGCCGGACGCAGATTGGCAAAGAGGCCAAGCAGCTTGCGTATCCCCAGCAGGCCACGTTCAGGACGCAGTTCACGCGGCAGGCCATCCCACTTCGGCCCGCCAACTGCCCCGAGCAGCACCGCATCGGCGGCCAGGGCCAGCTTTTGTGTGGCTTCCGGGAAGGGGCTGCCGGTGGCATCGACGGCACCGCCACCGAGTTGCGCCTCTTCCAGCTCAAAGCCGAGATCCAGGGCTTTCAGGACACGCACGGCTTGCGCCATGATTTCAATACCGATGCCGTCACCGGGCAATACGCAGATTTTCATTCTTTCCCTTATTTAAAATGCAGTTTTCCACTAGCCACCAAGCACACAACCCCGCCTTCACGCGAACAACCAAGGCTGCTCGGCACGCCGACGTTCTTCAAAGGCACGAATCTTGTCGGCATGGCGCAGGGTCAGGC